>JASFLD010000299.1:0-5743 GCA_050118275.1 Gemmatimonadales bacterium | reverse complement strand
ATCCACGACCGGGTGCATCGTCACCGGCTCCTTGAGCCCATAGGTGAGGGCGGCCGACTCGTGTTTGCGTGTCGCGCGTTCCAGCCTCCGTTGACGCAACACGAACGGCAACATCGTGGCCAGCGCCAGCCCGATGCCGATGATCCAGATGATCCCCGTCTCTCCAAGCATCTTCAGACGTTCGTCGTCAGAAATTCGTCCAGATCGTCGCTCGCAGGTTCTGACTCTGCAGAGCGTCGCCGAGTCGAAGCTGTCCGCCCAGGCTCGCGAACGTGCGGCGCGTCAACGGGAAGCTGACCTGTAGATCCACGGCGTGCGTCTCAATCGTACCGGCCGGATTGCCGCTCCGATACAGCTGATAGCCCAGCCGCGAATCGACGAGCCCAAACGAACGATTGACCCCCGGAGATAACACCAGAGCGTCCGTCCCGTCTCGACTCCAGTAGCTGGCCGAGGCGCTGATCCCAAGGTCCCAGAACGACGTTCGAGGTATGGCCAGGCTGGATCCGTACGTCAGACTCCTGGCACCGTCCTCCCAGCGGTTCGCCGTGACGTCTAGACCGATGAACCCGCCGAGCCCACTGTAGGTCAGCCCGGCACCGGTTTGCTCGCGCAGATCCGCGAAGGGCTCGTCGCCCGCCCAGATCAGGTAGGGCCGCCGCCGCACGTAGCGCCCGCCCAGGATCAGCCGCTCGCCCAGCGGAATCGACGTGTTGAGAAACAACTCGCTGATCTCCCAACCGCCGTCCGCCGGATCGCGATCGACCTGCAGATCGGACGAAACGCGGAACCGCTGCACGCTGAGACGCTGGGACCAACCGAAGTAGGTGTGCTCCAGCAAGTCGTTTCGGGGCCGTACCTGATGGACGGACACGTCGCCGGCATAGGCGAGGCTGCCGGCGCGATAACGGTAGTCAACGAAGGCGCTGTACTTGGGCAACTGGGAGCTGAAGCCCTCGTTGGCGCGGTCGGGCTCGAAGCCGGTCGCGACGCCGGCCCCGAGGTTACGGCCGCCGAAACGCACCAGCGCTCCGTCCCAATAGCCGCTGAATCGCTCGAACGGGTTGTAGAAGCGACCGGCCTGTACGAGGACCGAGCCGCCGAACGTCTTACTGATCGCTGCCTCGTAGATGCGAGCGGACGGCTCGGGTTCGATCGCGCTGTCCGAGCTGTAGCGGTAGGCCAGCCGCATATTGGTGTTGAACGTGACACCACCGGGCAAGCGAGCCAGCGTGGCCCTCACGCCCAGCGCCGGCATGGCGAAGACGCGGTCGACGCTGGCGAGACTCGACCCGGGGAAGCTGACCTGGGAGCTCAGCAAATCCATGTCCGCGGTCAGCCGCCCCGTCAACTGCGGGCCGTAACCCTGCTGGCTCACGGTGGGCGCTCCCGGTTCGCCGACGACTTCTCCGATCCCGGCGACGGGGCCCTGGGCGGGCACGGACTCGAAGGCGAGACTGAGGCTGTTGCCGCGCGTGATGGGGAACGGATCGCCGAGGAAGGTGAGCACCGCCTTGTCGGCGGAGGCGCTGATCACGCGCAGCACGCCCAGCAGCGGACCGCCTTCCACGGAGTAGGCGAGGACCGTGTCGCCATCCAGGATTCCGCGCTCCCGACCGGCGTCGATGTAGATGTTGGAGCCGGCCAAGTACTCGACGGTCACATCGATCCTTCCGGACTGGGCGAGAGCGGTGCCCGCCGTCATCGTCAGCGCCAGCAGCGACAACACCAGGCGCCGTTGGATCCCATCGCTGACCGAGATCGCCATCAATCATCCCCTCGTCCGTTGCGGTGACACGAGTAGCAGAGGTTGCTGTCGTAGGCGTAGCCGCGCGCTTCTTCCCTGTGCACGGCGTCCATGCGGTCCCGCGAATGCTCGTGGCAGTTGAGGCAGGTGAACGAGCGGAAGTCGTTGGGCACCGTGTGACACGTTTCGCATCCATTCCAGCGGCCGCGGTGGGCGCCCGAAGTGATGGGGAAGAACTGGCGGTCGTGGTCGGCGAACGTGGCATCGCCCCATCGAGTTTCGCGATGGCAGCCACTGCACGTCGTCGGGAAGCCGCTTCCCGCGTGCGCGCGGTCGTAGTCCGGCGCATGACAGGCATAGCAGTCGTTGACTCCCGAGGCGGCGAACTTGACATCCAGATCAGGCAAGGTGTGACACGACTCGCACCGCAGAGTCGCGTGGGTACCGCGCAACGCGAAGCCGCCCGAGGCTGTCACGTGATCGAAGGCCGCGCCGCTCCCCCAGGCCAGACTGCCGTGGCAGTCCTCGCACGAGGTGGAGAACCCCGCGGCCACGTGGTCGATACTCTCGGCCGTTCTATAGTCGTTCTCGTGGCAGGCGACGCAGTCGGTGGCCAGCGACGTGAACGCGCCACCACGATCGTCGCGGTGGCAACTCTCGCAGGCCACTTGCAGGTGGGCGCCGGTGAGCGGGAAACTGGTCCGGGCGTGCACGCTCAACCGGGGGACTTCGCTGAACGCCGTTGCGTTGTGACAGGCCACACAGGTCCCGCGCATCCGACCCTGATGCACATCCACGTGGCAGACCGTACAGTCGGCGCCGGAAAGCTCGGACTCGTCGAACCGGAGCTTCAGATGACAGCGCGAGCAGGTGAGTTCCGCGTGGCGGCCCGCCAGAGCGAAGGGAGTCGCGACGTCGTGATCGAAATCCGGCCTGGCCTTCAGAGGCCGCCAGCCCTGCGAGGTGTGACAGGCCGAGCAATCGAGACCCTCGGGCAGGCGCCCGTGGGGGCTGGAGCTGGCCGTCTCTTGCCCGTCGGCCGGCTCGGCCGCGATCAACGCCAGTCCGACACAGAACGCGGCGACGGCCGCAGCGAGTCTTCGTTTCATCCTTCCTCCCGATGGCAGGCCTTGCATTCGGTTTCCAGAGGTCGGTAACGCACTGCGAGAGTTCCTTCCTTTGTCGTTGTCCTCGTGTGGCACGAGGAGCAAGGGACATCCTCGTGTGCGCCATCCAACGGCCAACGTGTCGCCGAGTGATCGAAGGAGGCGATCGTGAACGCGCGAGTGTCGTGGCATGCGGCGCATTCTCTAGCGCCGAACTGGCCAGCGTGGGGATCATCCTGCGCGTGGCATGTGACGCAGGTCTGGTCGGCGAAACGGAAGTTCAGCGACCGGTAGCCCGCCGAGTCGACTTTTGCGTGGCAACTACTGCAGATGACAGGAGCGTGGGCGCCGGTGAGCTGGAATTCCGATTCGCGGTCGTGCCGCTCGATCCCGTAGCTGGTTGGCAACCAGTCTTCCTGGTCGTGGCAGTTGTCGCACACGATGCCGCCGGGCGTTTCTCTGAAGACACCATCGTGGTAGTCGAGGTGGCAGGACGTACAGTCGGCAGCTGCGGGCTCGGGATAGACGTTACCGGCGGCCTTGCCGACGAAGGCGATCCGCAAGCCCGCGTCAGCCGGCGGCTCGGCGCCGTGACATGCATCGCACTCCGCTCGGGCATGCGCCCCGACGAGAGGGAACTCGGTGGTCGAGTGATCGAAACGCCGTTCGAACGATCCGCGGTCGGCCAGGCGGTGCCATCCGCCGGTGCCGTGACAATCGGAGCAGCGGGCGCCCATCGCGCCGCGATGGACGTCTTCGTGGCACGACTCGCAGCCGGTGTGGGGCACGCCGGTGAAGCGCAGCGCGCCCGCGGTCGCTGAATCATCGAGCGGGACGTGGCACTCGCGACAGCGTACTTCTCGATGCAAACCGGTCAAACGGTACCGTGTCCGATCGTGTGCGAAGCGGTCGGCTTCATTCCAATCGGATTCGTTGTGGCAATCGTCGCACGAACTCTCGGCGAATTGGCCACGGTGCGGATCTTCGCCCTCGTGGCAGGAGACGCACAGAGTTCCCAGGCCCATGTAGGTCCGGTCCAGGGCTGAAGCCTCGCCCTTGAACTTCCGCACGCCGGGCGCCGTGATCAGATCCGCCGCGTGACACTCGCGACAGCCCAGTTCGGCGTGCCGACCCCGGAGTTCGAAATCGACCTTCGCGTGCTCGAAGCGTGTGCTGTCGAAGCGGACCAACTGGAAGTCGTCACCGAAGTGTTCCTTGTGACACTCGGCGCAGTTGTCCTCATCTAGAGTCGCGTGATAACCCTTTTCCGCCGTCAAGCGCTCGGACAACGGCTCGTGGCAGGCCAGACACTTCTCGCGCGACGCCCCGGCAACACCGAGAACGTGGCAGCGTGTGCAATTGCGGATGCCCTGCAGGTCCTTGTGAACTGCCGTCAGCTCGCCCGGCGATATGAGCTGGGCGCGCGTATCTCGAGCGCTCCACATGAGCAAGATCGCCAGGGCCATCAAGGTCACGCAGATTCTCATGGCGGCCGACCGTCTCAGAGCACCCATACGTAGCCGAACGCGGCGGCGACTGCGATGTGAACAACCATGATCACGAACATCACGATGGCCAGAGGGAGGTGCAGGATGTGCCACCAGCGGAAGAGCCGCTGAAACGGCTTCAATAGGATGACCTGTTGTTCTAGCTGGATCTCATCCCGTATCAGCCCACTCAAACGCTTACGCACATCGTTGGGCACAGCGCTCTCGCTCAACTTGCGATCGATGCGCCGCCTGAGGCGGCGGCTGCCTAAATCGTTGCGCGCCGCCAGATACAGTGCGTGAAGAAACCCGCGCGGCTCGGTCGAGCGCGCCGGACCACGGAGTGCCAATAGCTCCGCGCGCGAGAGTCCGGTCCGCGCCTCGACGGTCTGCAGCAACGAGTCCTTGTCAACCTCGATGGCGCGCAGCGAGAGGAACTGTCCGTGGATTGTCTTGGGTATCCGTGCGTACAGGTAGCGGCCGAAGACACCGCTGGCCACCACGATCAGCATGCTCCACAGCGCGATGGAGACGATGCCGCCGAACTTGAAGCTGGTGTGGAGAATGACGAGGAACGGACCTAGAGTACAAAGGAAGATGTGCACCTGCAGCCAGCCGCGCAGTTTGCCCAGTCGGGACAGAAACGGCAACCGCTTGCGCAGCGAATACATCCCCACGCCCACGATCATCATCAGGCTGCCCGCAACACCGAGGCCGTGCCCGACGACGCCCGACGGTTTGAGGATGTCGTGCATCTCGGAGAACGCGCGCTCCTGCAGCGGTAGACGGTAGTAGTCGGACCCGTAGTAGAGCGCCGTGGTCGCCACCGCGAGCCAGACGAGCACGAGAAAGTTTCGCAATATCGTCGAGCCCGCCGAGAGCGACGAATGGTGCCGTCGCGAGACCGTGGCTGCGAGCGAATCGGCGGCGGCTGGTACCCGATGCACGGATGGACTGCTCTCCACCGCCATCGGGGGCGTGCTCGCATTCCTGATCATCGCCTTCTCTTTCGAGTAAAGGAATTCGGCGCGCGCGCCGACCGCTCCTGGCATCCAGCGGCAGCCGGAGGCGCGGTCACGCGTTCCTGCTGATTCGAGCCCCCGCCGGCCCGGTCGGCTCGTGGGTACAGCCGTCAGGCAGCAAACGGAGTGCCGGTCGGTCGCGGAGGCGCGGGAAATGGTCGGGATGGGGAATGCCGGCGTTGCCACGGCCCGGAAAAGCGCGCCGGCGTTGCAGAATAGAGGTCCTATCCCGGCCCGGCGCCCTTCAAATCGCGTCGGGGAGCAGCCGGACCGGGCAACGGCACGTGGCCAGCCGTTGTATCGAAACGGTACAGTTGCTGCGTTTCGATACAGCCGCCCGCCGTCCTCTGGCTACCGTGATTCGGCTCTCACCAGCCGGAT
>JASFLD010000298.1:0-5758 GCA_050118275.1 Gemmatimonadales bacterium | reverse complement strand
TCTCCTCTCGCGCCGCGCAACGACACGGAGGCGGCGAAGGCCGAGGACGCCGGCGCGAAGCAGGAAGAGAAGAAGGAGGAGGGGGGCGCGGCCACGAAACCGGTGGCGATCGACCTCGACAATTTCGAGCAGCGGCTGGTCGTGCTGCCGCCCGATCCCGGCAATTTCCGCGAACTGGACGCGGTCTCCGGGAAAGTCATCTTCCGGCGCGCACCCAATACCGGATCGGCGGAGGACGAGAGTCCCATCGTCTACTACGATCTGAAGGAGCGTGAGGAGAAGACCATCGTCGGCGATGCCGACGGATTCATGGTTTCCGCGGATGGCAAGAAGATGCTGGTCGTCAAAGACCGGCGGCTGGCCATCATCGACGTGAAGCCGGATCAGAAAATGGACAAACCGCTGCGCACGGCCGAGATGAAGGCGGTCGTAGACCCGCAGGCCGAGTGGCGGCAACTGTTCGCGGACGCCTGGCGCTTCGAGCGCGATTTCTTCTACGATCCCAACATGCACGGCGTCGATTGGCAGGCGATGCGCGAGCAGTACGGCGCGCTGATCGACGACTGCGTAACGCGCTGGGACGTCAACTACGTCATCGGCGAGTTGATCGCCGAGCTCAACTCGTCGCATACCTATCGAGGCGGCGGTGACGAAGAGCGCGCGCCTCAACGTCCCGTCGGCGTGCTGGGTGTGGACTGGTCGTTGGATAACGGAGCCTATCGCATCGAACACATCGTCCACGGTGCACCCTGGGACGCCGAGGTGCGCTCCCCTCTGTCGCAACCCGGCGTGCAGGTGAGCGAGGGCGACTACGTGCTGGCGGTGAACGGTACGCCGATCGATGTCAGCAAAGATCCGGATGCGGCTTTCGAAGGACTGGCCCAGAAGACCGTCTCTCTGACCGTCAACAGCCGCCCGACCATGGATGGAGCTCGCGAGGTTCTCGTCGAGACACTGAGCGACGACCAGGAGATGAGGCTGCGGCACCTGGCCTGGATCGAGGCGAACCGCCAACGCGTCGATGAGGCAACGGACGGACGCGTCGGATACATCTATGTCCGCAGCACCGGGATCGACGGCCAGAACGAGCTGGTCCGCCAGTTCAGTGCTCAGTTCGACAAAGAGGGTCTGGTCGTCGATGAGCGCTTCAACAGCGGCGGGCAGATTCCCGACCGCTTTGTCGAGCTGCTCAATCGGCCAGCGCTCGCTTTCTGGGCCGTCCGCAGCGGCAAGGACTGGCAGTGGCCGCCCGTCGCCAACTTTGGACCGAAGGTCATGCTGATCAACGGTTGGAGCGGATCCGGCGGTGACGCCTTCCCGTACTACTTCAAGGAGGCGGGTGTCGGCCCGCTGATCGGCAGCCGCACCTGGGGCGGCCTGATCGGCCTCAGTGGCGTCCCGCCGTTGATCGATGGAGGGGCGGCGCTGGTGCCGACCTTCCGCATGTACAGCACCGATGGCACGTGGTTCGCCGAGGGGCACGGGGTCGAGCCGGACATCGACGTGCCGGAAGATCCCACGGCGCTGGCGCGGGGGACCGACCCCCAGCTAGAACGCGCGATCCAGGAAGTGATGCGGATGATCGAGCGGAATCCGCCGGTCACGGCGAACCGGCCGCCGTACGAGGACCGGAGCAGTGCGGCCGCGGGCCGCGCGAGCACCAACGAGGAGTAAACCATCGACCGGTTGGGGCGCAGCTCTCGGGTTGCGCCCCATTCGCCTTTCTGCTACTCGAGACACTCATAAGGTCCCTTTCCTGCTCTTGATCGTGATCCCGATCGTGATCGTCATCGCGCTCCCGGTCCTCATGGCACATCAGAGCGAAGGTTGGATGACGAGCACGTGGCGATTACGATTACGTGGCGATTACGATGACGATCAGGAGTAGGAGCGTTGCTTGGTGATGAACGACGAAGCGCAAAGGTCTACACACACGAATCGGCTCATCCATGAGACCAGTCCCTACTTGCTACAACACGCGCACAATCCAGTGGACTGGTATCCCTGGGGCGAGGAAGCGCTGGCGCGAGCGAGAGCCGAGGACAAGCTCATCCTGCTGAGCATCGGGTACTCGGCCTGTCACTGGTGCCACGTGATGGAGCACGAATCATTCGAGGACGCGGTCATCGCCGCCTCGATGAACGAGCACTTCATCAACATCAAGGTGGACCGCGAGGAGCGCCCCGACCTCGACGAGATCTACATGACCGCCACCGTGGTCATGAACCGGGGGCAGGGCGGCTGGCCGATGACAGTTTTCCTGACACCTGATCTCGAGCCCGTATTTGCAGGCACTTATTTCCCGCCCACCGACATGTACGGACGCCCCGGATTCCCGACCGTGCTCAAGGAGATCGCGAGGGCCTGGCACGAGGATCGCGCGGCGCTACGAGCCCGGGCCAGCGAGTTCGTCCAGCAACTCAGGCAGCGGAAGACGATCGGCGGCTCACTCGCCGTGGGACTCGCCGAGCTCCGGCACGCTCTGGACAGCTACAAACAAGATTTCGATTCGCGCGGCGGCGGTTTCGGCTCCGCGCCGAAATTCCCGCCCTCCGTCGGGCTCTCGCTCCTGCTGAGACTCCACCGTCGATTCGGCGATCCGCAAGCGCTGGCCATGGTCCGCCGGACCCTCGAGGCCATGGCTCACGGCGGGATCTACGATCATGTGGGGGGTGGATTCGCCCGCTATTCCACCGACTCGCGCTGGCTGGTCCCCCACTTCGAGAAGATGCTGTACGACAACGCCCTGCTGGTGAAAGCCTACCTGGAAGGCTATCAGGCCACCGGTGACGACTTCTTCGGTCGGGTGGCGCGCGAGACGCTCGACTACGTGCAGCGCGAGATGACCGCACCGGAGGGTGGGATCTATTCCTCGACCGACGCCGATTCGGAGGGCGTCGAAGGCAAGTTCTTCGTCTGGACGCCGGAAGAGATCGCCGAAGTCCTCGAAGAGGAGGAAGCCCGCAGCTTCTGCGCCTACTACGACATCACGGCCACAGGGAATTGGGAGGGCGTCAACATACCCAACACGCCCCGCCCGCTGTCCGTCGTGGCGAACGAGCTCGCCATGGCCCCGGACGCTCTCGAGGCGACCCTCGAGCGGGCGCGCGCCAAGGTGTACGCGGCGCGAGAACGGCGCGCAAAGCCCGGGCTGGACGACAAGATCCTCACCGCCTGGAACGGTCTGATGATCGGCGCTTTCGCCGAGGGTCACCGGGTGCTGGGTGAGAGCCGTTACCTGGAAGCTGCCGAGCGCGCCGCGGACTTCGTTCTCTCCGCATTGTCACGCGAAGATGGCGGTTTGCTGCGCACCTATCGCGCCGGCAAGGCGCATCTGAACGCCTACCTCGAGGATTACGCCTACCTGGGCGATGGACTCCTCGACCTTTATGAGACGGGGGGATCGCCGCGCTGGCTGCGCGAGTCGGAGCGTCTGCTGGAGCGGACGCTGAGCGACTTTCTCGATCCCACCTCCGGCGTCTTCTTTAATACATCGCACGATCATGAACAGCTGATCATGCGCTACCAGGATGGGACAGACGGTGCCATACCCTCCGCCAACGCCGTCGCTGCTTATACCCTGGCGCGCTTGTCCCATCACCTAGACCGGCCCGATTTGCGGCACGCGGCGATTCATGCGGTAAAGGGTCTCGGCCAGACGATCGCCCAATATCCGCGTGGATTCGCTAAGACCCTTTGCGCGGTGGATTTCCTGCTGGAGGGCCCGATCGAGCTGGCTTTCGTCGGGCGCCGCGGATCGGCAGATCTCGAATCGCTGCAGCGCGAGGTCGCCGAGCACTATCTGCCAAACCGCATTCAGGCTCTTCTCGACCCGGCATCGGCTGACAGCGCCGATCGACTGCCGCTCCTGGCCGGCAAGAGTCTCGTGGACGGACGCGCCGCACTTTACGTCTGCCGCGATTTCGCCTGTCGCGCGCCCGTGACCGATCCGGCCACCGTGCGCTCGCAACTGGGAAATCTGGAGTCGGCGAGTGACGGCGGCTCGACGATCGCGGTTCGCTTGCCCGGGCAAGCCACGGCGGGTGGGACGGCCCGCTTTGCGGCGCGTTTCGGGGCACTGCGTTTCGCCAGGGTCGGCTCCAGCGGACTACTGGCCAGTTGCATCGGCTTCGGCTGTTACCGGATCCACGATCGGGTGCCCGATCATCGCGAGGCGCTCAGCCACGCGCTGGTGGGCGGCATCAACCTGATCGACACCTCGACCAACTACACCGATGGGGCCAGCGAGCGGTTGGTCGGCGCGGTGCTGCGCGAACTGGTGGACGCAGGGGACCTGCAGCGTGATGAAGTGATCGTCATCTCCAAGATCGGCTACATTCAGGGCTCCAACCTGGAAGCGGCGAAGCGACGCGAGGACGGCGGGCACCCCTATCCCGAGATCGTCAAGTACGAGGACGGTCTCTGGCACTGCATTCATCCCGAGTTTATCGACGAGCAGCTCGAGGCATCGCTGGACCGGCTCGAACTGGAGAGTCTCGATTTTTGCCTGTTACACAATCCCGAGTACTTTCTCGCCCACGCCACCCGGTCCGGCCGACCGTTAGACGCCGCGCGCGACGAATTCTACGACCGACTCGAACGAGCATTCGCGCACCTGGAAACGAAGGTCGCCGAAGGCAAGCTGAGCGGGTACGGAGTCTCCTCCAACACCGTGGCCGGACCCGCGTCGGCGCCCGAGGCGACCGCGATCGGGCGGATGTTGGCCGCGGCCGAGCGGGCAGGAGGTGACACGCACCACTTCCGTGTCCTCCAGCTACCCCTCAACCTGTTGGAGGCGGGAGCCGTACTCGGGCGCAGCGGCGATGAACAGGGAAGCACCGCGCTGGACGTGGCGCGTGCTGCCGATATCGCCGTACTGGCCAACCGCCCGCTCAACGCTTTCGTCCGCGGTTCCCTCATACGCCTCGCTGACATCAAAATCGAGGAAGCCGATGTCGACGGGATCGAAGAACAACTGGACAGATTGGCTGAACTCGAGCTCGACTTCCATACCGAGATCGCCCCCCTGCTGGCGGGCACCGAAGGGACCGCGGGGCCACGTGAGATCTTCCACTTCGCGACCAGTCTGCGGCAATTGCAGGATGACACGTTCGGTCTGGCACACTGGTCGCAGATCGAAGCTCAGATTCACCACACGGTCCGCGTGATGATCGCGGCGTTGAACGACCGGCTGGAAGGTGAGGCAGGCGAAGTCTGGACGACGTGGCGCGACAGCTACGTGGCACAGCTCGCTGACTTGACCCGCCGACTGCGAGCACAGGCTACCCGCGTCTCAGCAGCTCGCGCGGCGACGCTCCACTCCGCGATCGACCCGCTGATCCCGGCCGAACGGCGGAGCGAGAGTTTGTCACGCAAGGCCTTGTGGACGGCGGCCAGCACGCCCGGCATCACATCCGTGTTGAACGGCATGCGCAGCGTGGCGTACGTCGAGGATTCCTCCCCGGTTGCCGGCTGGGAGCCGTTGGACAGCGTCGATGAGGTCTACGCGGCCGCCAGTACGGCCGCGAGGCATATCCCCTGACGCACACGCACCGCCGCAACGGCCGGACCGGATTCGTTCCAGCTTTGCGGCCGCTGTCCGAGGCACCGGACGGTCTATCGCCTCACGGCGGTCAGCTCTTTGATCCGCTCACGAACCACTTCGGCTTTGCCTTCGCGCTCGAGCGCCGCCCACAGACGCTCGACCGTCTCCGGGTCGACAAGTCCGGGCGGCGAGCCGATGGCCGGCGTAGACAGT
>JASFLD010000297.1:0-5808 GCA_050118275.1 Gemmatimonadales bacterium | reverse complement strand
AGAACATGCGTGGCTCGATTGTGCCTATCTTGGACGATACAGTAGGGTAGCTTCTCGGGGAGGCGGCGAGTTCGGAGACTCGCTGCACCGAGAGCGTTGCTTTCGTTGCCCAGTGGTAATGGTTAACCTGAGAAACGGATAGCTGGCGACACCGTAGCATCGACAGATGCTATTGGAGCTCGCCGGTCCGACGATTTGGCCATGCGATGAATGGGTCATTTGAATCATTACATGGTGGTCCGCAAGAAGCGGAGACCTGATCGACGGCAGGAGCTGACAATGGCTATCATCACGATATCGCGAGGTACGGGAAGTGGCGGGCGCCTGTTGGCCGAGGGTATCGCCAAAGAGCTGAACTACAAGATGGTCAGCCGAGAGGATGTTGTGCGTGAAGCGGCAGCATACGGTGCGCCTGAGGAGGAGCTACAGAAGGCACTGCTGACCCCACCGACCTTCTGGGAGCGTTTCAAGCACGAGCGTCGCTGCCACTTGGCCCTCGTTCAGGCCGCCCTCTGTGAGCACGCGCAGAACGACCGGATCGTCTATCACGGCAACGCCGGTCATCTTCTCTTGCAGGGTATCAGCCACGTGCTGTGCATACTCATTGTCGCTCCAATGCCGGTCCGAATCTGGATGCTGATGGAGCGGCAGGGTATGGGGCGCGATGAAGCTATCGCCTTCATCGAGAAGGTTGATCGAGAACGACGGACATGGACGCGCTTCTTGTACGACGTGGACTGGATGGATCCCAGTCTTTATGACCTGACTATCAACCTCAGAACCATGGATGTGGCCAGGGCGGTGGAGCTGGCGGTGGAAGCGGCTCGCAATCGGGCTTTTGAGACCACAGAAGAGAGCCGTGAGGCCATGGCGAATCTGGCGCTCGCCAGCCGGGTACGTGCGACGCTGGCCGCGAATCCCGCGACCTGTCCTGCCGAGGTGGAAGTTGAGGCGAAGCAGGGTACCGTCTACCTAAAAGGCAAGCTCCGTCAATCTTCCATGGTCAATGCGGTAATCAGCGCAACAGGCGACGTCGCCGGTGTCGAACGGGTCAACCGGGACAACTTGGCGGCTCCTGACTATTCGGTCTAGCCCTGTTTGGTATCAACCTGCGACGACTCGCTTTGTTCTCCCTCCCGTGCGCCGGTGATGTTAATGATCAGTTCGAGCAGATGGCTGATCTTGAACGGTTTTGCGATGAAATCCACGGCGCCGCTCTCGATAGCCTCCGCAGCCGTGTCCTTGGTGGCGAAGCCGGTTATGATGATGACCTTCGTGGATGGTGATTGTTGTTTCACGAAGTTCAGCACATCGATGCCGTCGGGCTTTTGCATTTTCAGATCGGTGACGAGAACGTGGAATCTCTCTTGGGCGAGCCGATCGATCGCCGTTTGGCTCTCCGTGTATGCTTCCACATAAAAGCCGACTTTCTCCAATGCAGGCTTCAGCCTCTCGCAGACTATGGGTTCGTCGTCAAGGAGTATGACCTTCTTCCGCGCTTTCATGTTGTGGCCTTGCCTCTCAGCTTCACGGCCTTCTTGGCGGCCTTTTTCACCATTGCCGCCATCTTGTCCAGGCGGAAGGGTTTTTGAATGAAGTCGTAGACGCCTGTATAGTCGGCTTCGCGGGCCGCTTCCATTGAGGCGTATCCGGTGATGATGATCACCTGCGTCCCCCGGGAGTGATCACGGACAAAGTGGAGGACGTCGAGCCCGGTCGGTCCTTCCATCTTGAGGTCGGTGACCACGACGTCGAAGGTCTTCTCCCTCAGACGATCGATCGCCAGTTGACTTTCAGTGAACGTCTCCACATTCAAGTCACTCTTCTCTAGCTGACTCTTGAGCCTTTCGCAGACGATCACCTCGTCGTCCAGAACCAGTACCTCGACAGGGTTCTTCATACCATTCCTCCCTGTGCTAGATGCGTCAGGCGCTCAATGGGTCGTACCTGTCTTTCAGGAACGAGTCAACACATATGTCCACCAGACGGTCGTCCTTGAGAAGGATGTCCAGTTGTCTGGTAAACCCGATCAGCCTTCCTATCATCTGGAGTCGCTCGACCATGGCTTCCCGCGAGACCTTCTTCATTCTCCCGATCACGAGGTCGCCTCTCCCCTCGACCACAAAGTCGTGCTTCTCCAAGATTGTCCTCAAGAGCGTCGCTCGTCTCGACCTTCGGGTCATCTCGGTAACGCCACCGGCGAAACGGAAGTATATGAAGTTGTCGTTGCGGGTCTCGGTCAAGTAGCAATCGACGATGTTGAAGTGGTAGCCTAGCTTCAGAGAAAGATGCAGATATTCGCCCGAAACCAGGGCGAGATTCTGCTCGGGCCGGGTCGCCAGCGGCACTGTGAGCGAGGCCGAGCGGGTTGCACTGGACATGAAACCGTCCAGATCCATGTCGGCCGGTGCGGTGACCCAAACCCCTTCCGTCGTGAGTCCCTCTATGAGGGCAAGCAAGGGGGCCGACGAAATGTCTTCGACCTTGGCTGTGGACGTTCCTTCCGAAGAAACCCGAAGGCCGCCTCCCAGGTCGATGACGATCAGGTCGAGTGGGACGTCCAGGTCCAGGCGGCTGACGTACGGACTGCCGCGGGGCGACCGGACCCAGTAGCCTTCGGTGAGCTGCTGCATCGCCTTCTCGTGTGCAAACCGAATAATGTCGTGATAAGTCGAGCATTTCTCGGCTGCGAAGTCCGCAGATTGCGGGTCAATGAGATTCAGGGGGGCAATTCTCTTGAGCATCTTTCGCAGCAATCTGAACTCGGCCTTTTCCGCATAGGAGGAGCTACGAAGCAGCTCGTATCGAATGAGCTCCCTGACTCTACCTTGATACACGACGTTCTCTTCGGCGTCTACCGTTACCTCCCCGGCGTCTCGAAGCAACGTTGTCGCCGCCTCGGTGTCCAAGATGGTGGGCACCCTGAACTCGCGGGCGACGGCTGCCAGGTGTCCAGTTGCTGTGCCGACATCGGTAATTACCGCGCTGGCTTTTGCCAATCCAGCTGCCAGCCGCGGCGTGGAATTCCTGGCGACCAGAACCGCCCCGTCGGGCACTCCATCGAAGCGATCTTCCGTCACGAGATGAACGCGTCCATAGCCTATTCCACGACAGGCGACTTCCCCACGATTCCTCATCAGCACGGGATACTTGTTCATCAATTCGGTGACATCCAGACTCGAGGGGATCCTGGGCGGACTGACGCGCAGCGGTCTGCTCTGCAGCACGAAAAGTTCTCCGTCCAGATCGAGCGCCCACTCGATGTCTTGAGCACACTTCATGTACTTCTCGATGGTCAGCGCGATTTCCGCCAGTTCTCTGAGCTCGCTGTCGGTGACAGCTGGTGCATCACATTCGCTTTTCGCGACCGCAACTTTCTTGATCCCCCGTCCCGCTTCTTCGACGTACATCTCCTGTTTGTGGCCTATCGATCGCGACACCACCTCGTGAGGCGGTTGTCTGGAGACCTCGAATCGGTCGACCGGACTTGCTCCCTCTACCACCGTCTTTCCCAGTCCCTTCGCGGCGGTAACCAGGAGAACATCTCTCTGGACCTGCGCTGGGTCGAAGCTATAGAGCACTCCGCTGGCCTTCGCCTCGATCATGCAGAGGCAACCAACGGCCATCAAGCCGCGGGCGGGGTGAAGACCACCCCTTTGCCGGTACTTCATCAAGTTGGACGCATATAGACTGGCGATCACCTGCCTGTAGGCAGACAGCACCTGGTCGGGGGGGACGCCAAGAATGGTTCGGTATTGCCCGGCGAAGCTGAGTTCTCCGTCCTCACCGAGGGCGCTGCTACGGATCGCCAGGCTGCGGCACGAACTACTCTTCTTCAGGCTTCTGACCTCTCGGCGTATTGCGCGGCTCAGGTCCTTGGGAAGCTCGGTATTGAGTACTTGCTGCTGAAGCCTCGCGGATCTCTCCGCGATGACCGATCCTCCCAGCTGCGCCTGCCCGTTGAACCACTCCTCAATGCTGGGCTCGATCGCCGCCTCCTCCAGCAAACGTTGGCAAGCATATGTCGAGATGACGAAGCCATCCGGGATCCGGCAACACAACGTCTTCCTGATCTCTCCCAGGCGAGCCATCTTCTCGCCCACCGTGTCCGAGAGCTCTTCGGCCGCTTGATCCATGGAGATCACGAAATCCGCCTTGGGAACGACGTCTCTGGATTCGAGGACGCCCTGTATCTGGTTCTGGATGGTCTCGACGGTGTCTAGTAGCTGCGGATAGCGGTTGCCGGTAATGGCGTTGAGGGTATCGATCACACCACGCACTGCGGATTCGAGCTCGCGAGCCAGTGTCCGCAAGTACTGGATATCGAATATGTACTCGCCGCCAAGCTTCTCCCCCGCATCCGCGATCAGGTCCAAAACCTGGTTGTTCTTGTCAACAAGTTCGCGGAATTCCTCCAGCCGTTCCCGGAGTACTTCGACGGCATCGGCCTTCCTAGGCCAATGGAAGGCGGTCTTCCAGAATCTCACGCTTCTCCAGTCCTAGTGGCCCGTCTTCGACACGAGACCGAACACGAACCCCGTGAGCAATCCAACCACGAGGGCGATTACGACCGCGAGCACTCCATACAAAAGCCCGCGATGTTGAGCGAGGGAGGAAATGAACGCCGTTGCGCCCACCTGGGTAACTCCGAGTCGAACGTTATGCAGCAGTTCTCCTCTACCTCCCTGGAACACGAACAGACGAACATCGTAGTTGCCCGAGGGAGCTTTAGCAGGCAGGAAACACTGAGCCCACAAACGCACCGCTCCTTCTTCCTCAGGTTCCAGCTGCACGCCTCCTTCCTCGTATGAGTACAGTCTCTCACTTTCTTTCAGCTTCAGCAACTCTTGGAAAAGCTCATGTCTCTCGCGGTCGACAGCCGATCGAATCGTCTGGGCCTCGATTGCCGGGTAACCGATCTGGAGCTCTTTCAGTATGGGTGGTGAGGCGAGCGCGGAAAGTTTCGTCGAGGTGTTCAGCACGTAGAAGGACGGTACGTCCTCAAAGACCACATCCCCGACATTCATCCATAGAATGCCCAGAACTCGCCCTTTCTTTTTCAGTTCGATCGTATCCGTCTTGCCGACGCAGGCAACAGCGGCTTCATACCCGACGGGGATCACTCCCTCCACCCCCACCGTCGTCCCACTGTAGAAGGTGCGGACCTCGATCCGGCGGGGATCGATCTTCAACCACGTGGCGGGTTGGGGTTCGGTTGTGACGGTACCCGGCTCTCGTGTCTGCGCGTCGGCCGCTACGAGCAAGCTCAATAGTGTCAGAAGAAGCGTCATTGCCAGCTAGTCTCCTCCTCTGTATCCGACCATTATGTCGGGAGGAAGCAACAGCCCGAGGAGCATCTTAGCCATCACAGCCAGTACGATCAGGGCGAGCAGTATCTTGAGCTGGTCTCCCTTCAAGTGTCTGCTGACTCTCGCTCCCAACTGAGCGCCCGTCGCCGATCCGAGTAGGAGGATCAGGGCTAGCAGGAAGTCCACGGTGTGGTTTACGCTGGCTTGGAGAATCGTGACGTTCGCACAGGTGAAGAGAATCTGGAACAGGCTCGTCCCGACTACCACGTGCATCGGCATACGAAGCAGATAGACCATCACGGGCACCATGATGAATCCTCCGCCCACTCCCATGACGGCAGCCAGAGCTCCAACGAGGATACCAAGAAACAATGGCATGAGTATGGAGAGGTTGACTTTCGATTGGCGAAAATCGACCCTCCATGGAAGACTGGCAACCATTCGGGCATGTATCGAGGGACGTCTGTCGAGTCTTCGCGCGTGCCGTCGCGGCTTTCCT
>JASFLD010000296.1:0-5834 GCA_050118275.1 Gemmatimonadales bacterium | reverse complement strand
ATCCCGCGCGCCTGGCATATTCGCCCAGCTCGGACCAAGGCCGGCACGAATCATGGCTGTACTGTGTGCACGGCACCGGACAGGCGGCGGAATTTCTCTTCTTGCCGGCGATCGATGCCGCGGACGACGAGAATCGCGAACGCCGCCGCGACGATCTCAAAAAAGTCAGCTAAGAGCGTCGTCACGCTCGCGGTACGTAGGGCGGACAGATCATCCCCGGCTGCGAGGCTGATGCGAAAGGCGATCATGCCCAGCCAGTTCATGATGAGCCAGAAGGTCCACCACCAGCCGAGCACGGGAGCAGCGCGGGAGCCCTTCCAAGCGGTCCCCTGAAGCGCGGTCGGGTCGCTGGCCTTCCACGTCTCCTTAACGGCCTGATACGGGCGGAACAGATTCAGTATCGGAATGAAGAAGTATCCCACCGCCCAACCCGGTGAGAAGCGAAGGTCCCGAGCGTGAAGCGCCTGCAGGTTGCGGTGAGACCGGTGCAGCCACACGAGGAACGCGACCACGGTGCCGACGAACAGCAGCATCTGAACGATGCCGATCAGGCCCTGGCGAGCGTCGTTGGCGGTCGCCTCGGCCTCTGTGATGAAGGCGCCGTTCATGGCCCTACTGACGAGTCCGACCTCGGCGAGACCGGATCCCACGGCGACTACATCGATCACGATGGTCGCGGCGAGCAACGCCACGACCCAGCGCGCGCGGGGGTGTGCCGACTGGTAGCGGCTGAGCTCAACAGGATCGATGGTGGGCGTCCCGCCTTCATCGTCGTCTGGTTTCTGCGGGCCTCCCAGGGCCTCGAGCTTCGGTCCGGCAACCTCGGACAGTTTCCTGACCGCATCGTCAACCGAGAATGCGCCGTCGATCGATTCGAGCGCGACATCGAGGGCCCGCCGGGCCAGCGGCGAACCATCACGGACCTCCGCAGAGAACCGGTGCTCCCAAATCGAGTCGCCCGGCCGTCCCAATGCACCTAGCTTCCTCAACCGGACTGCGGTGGGCACGATCTCCAGCAACACCTCAGTCCGGTCGGGCAGCCTGAGGATGGACGCCGAACCGGGGAAGTAGGTGACTCTTTCGATCGCCATGTCGCGCTACCTCGTGCTCGAGTCCCGGTTCTATGTTACGTCCTGTTCATGGGTGAGCGTCCGGTACGGACGCGGGGCCACCGCGCCCGCCCGTTCGAGGCACGTCAGATGTACCGGCTGACGGGCGTCGTTCATCTGTTAGCAGCGGGTTTCCGAGTGGGCCTTCGAAGACAAGGTACACGCCGGCACGCGCTCCATCGGGACGCCAAAACGTCATCGTGCAGTCCGGCTTGCAGTCCTGGTAGACGGCATTGGCCTCGGCGTAACTCGGCCCCCAGTAGAGGTCGCCTCCCTCCTTTTGCAGAGATACGCCGACGGTCAGTTCGGAGATCGCGAGGCAGGCAAGGACGAGCAGGGTCCGTTTCATCAGTCCCAACGGTGGTTCGAGGGCGGGTCCGCCTCGGTCTTTTCAGCGCCGCGACTATGTCGAGGCTCGGACGTCAGAGTTCCGCTGTATCCCTGGCAGGCTTCCTCTTCCGGCGAAGCGTCCAGGCGACACCGCCGATGACGATGCCGATGAGACCCCAGAAGATCATCTGGTCGAGCACGAAGCCCACGGCGACGTACGCACAGTACGAGTCGCCTGCCTGCTCGCACTCGTGGACCAGGCTGCCATACGATCCCCACGATACGAGAGCGATGGTGATGACTGCGGCGGTGATTTGGGCGGTTTTGTTGCGCGTGAGTGCCGTCCAACGGCTCACCGGAGATCCTCCGCACCCGCCTCGTCTTTCTCCGCGTCCCCCATCGCTTTCAGCCAGATATCGATTCCGCTGAGCACGCGCGCCACCAGCTCGCAGACATAGGATGCCGGGTAGACCTTTTGCTCTTTGACTGACGCGCACACTTCGTTGAGCAGATCGGCCCACTCCGCTCGCCGGGCCATCAGGAACCCGCCGGCATACTCGGCGCTGTAAGGCACCGTCGGTAGCGGGGGTGGGCCGACCGCGTGTCGGGCGTCCTCGCCCGTCTTCAGCTCCGGCTCCGGCATCTCACCGCCCTCCATCAGCCACCTCTGCACGTCGTCGGCGTTCTGGACCAGGTTGCGCAAAGCCCGCTGCTGCGCCGGGGCCGGGAAGGCTTTGGCCCGCTCCCAGTCGGATACCGTCGCCTGCCGGACGCCGAGCAGTATGGCCATCTCGGCCTGTGACCAGCCGATGTGCTTCCGCAACTGCCTCAGTCGCTGGCCGGGTCCGGGGCCGTGTCCCCCGGGTTGGATCGGCGTCCACTTCACGTTCGGCATCTTGCGCCCCGTATGCGCTCTAGGTTCATAACGTATACGTTTGTGTCGCTTGTCGCAATGTGCTGGTTTTGGGGAACGTACGGTCCGTCGGGCTGCCGGTGCAATGCTCGAAGTCTATGCCAGCCAGGGTGAGAATCTCAGGGCGATCGAATGGCCGCGCGGCTCGCGACCGTCGACCTCCGATTCCGAGATGGCATCGCGCGCCCGGCGTTGGCGAGAGCCCGTCACTCCCTCCGCTCGAGTCGGCGACTCATGGGCTGACCCGGTTGAACTCGAGATCGTCCTGCAGCGAGGATTGCGTCTGTACACTGATGACTATGGAGGTGACATCGCCCAACTGTCGTGAGCCAGCAAATTTGAGGAATAGCAGAATGGGCCGTCCGCTGCTGGGCAGCAGGGCATAGTCACTGTAGAAACCCTCTCCCAGGAGGCCCGGGCTGTACACTTTGATGAGCGGAATTCGGACGCCTTCGGCATCCGACGCGTAGCTCCCGATTTGGAAAATTCGAAGCCAATCCTGCTTCTCGGGATTGTTCGTCACCACCAGCTGACAGTAGAATTGCGTCCCGCGATTCAGACTCGTCCCGGGCTCCGAGGCCGGGCATTGACGGAGAGTGAACTCGATTCCCCACCTCGTGATCGGCGGCCATTCGGCGGCACCGGTTGCATTCGTTGCCGGACCCTCATCGGCATCTTTTGGGGAAGCCCGCTCGGAGGCGACACGCTGCTTCCTCCGCAACAGGTCATCGACGACGACGTTCTTTCGCAGGATAGCACTGGTCTCCTCGAATACGCGCCGCGTTCCGACGTCGATCATCCGAACCGTCAAAACGACTTCATCGTCGAGTTCGCCGATTCGACCCACGAGCACCGCATCACAATTCAACCGCGCGCCGACCGCGGCGGCCCTCTGCGGCTCGAGTAGATCGGTGATCTTGAGGTCCAGCTCGTCCAGGGCCCGCTCGAGTTCCCGTCTCCCTATTACCTGAAACTCCGCCCGTGCCGCGAGGCTCACAGCGAGGCGATCGGCGATGAGCCGTCCCAGGGCATTCGGGTCCCCCGCGGAGTCCAGCAGCTCCGCCGTCGCCACCCGTAGTGTGCTCGCTCCGCCAACTCGCTCGGTCAGCCGCGAAGTGATCGAGTCCACGGCCGCATCGAGGTCCAGAGCCTGTCCTCTGTCCGGCGACGGTCGAGCGAGGGTCATCAGACTGATCAGAAGCCACGCGGTCTTGGTCATGTGTCGCTCTCCCGCTCGTACGTCTTCCTTCTCGCGTTCGCGCATCAGACATCGATCATCGATGATCTGGGGCGAGGACGCAAAACTTGGCCGCGACGCTCAAGCGGGAGTCAAGAGAGCCGATTTCGTCCCGTTTGAGAACGTGGCGCCGCGCGGGTGTACGCGGTCCGGCCGCAGCGTCAATGTCTTCTCGCCGGTGTCCTTCCCGAGTTCTCATGGTATTAACCGCTCCTCTGTCGTGCACCCTTCGTCGGCCGAGCTTGGTTGCAGACCGGCGGCAGGCGGATTTCCGCGAATCGTTACGAGACCGCGTGGGCTTGCCAGCCCAAAGCACTCCCGGTATCGTTGTCGCCATACGGTAGGAGGCGTCTCGTGCGGATCAGCCCCAAGTCTCACACGCCGCCGTACCAGCTTTCAGTTCGTGCCGTTCGGTTTCTGCTGGCGGCAGCGGCTCTGTCTTTGCGCGTCGCCTGCGGTGGCGACGATCCCGTCAAGTCCGGGCCTCCCGATCGGGAGGGCCCCGTCAGCGTCATCACTGTCACTACAGGCGCACCCTCCGATCCCGACGGCTACACCGTGATGCTGGACGACGCGGTCGCGGGAGCGATCGGTGTCAACGACGAGGTGGAGCTCGAAACCGTAAGGGGTCACGATCGCACTCTACAGCTCTCGGGTTTTGGCCGCCAACCGCCGGGTCGACGGCCCGAACCCCATCGAGAACGTTGGACCGGGCGGCCACGATTTTCGTGTACGCTGGACCGGACTCGAACGGTTGGCGAGCCAGTTGGTCCTCGAGAGCCTCGCTTACATCCCCGATGGTCATCCGGCGGTGGGCCCGGGCGATCACGATGATATGCCGCTCGCGAACTCGGACGGCTCGAGAGCGACGCGGCCCACCAACCTGGCTGCGCCCCTGGCGCCGGCCGTCTCGTCTGAGGAACGGAAGCTCACTTTCGTTGAAGGGATAGAGGGCTGTGTCGGCGTGTGTGCGACTACTACGAGCACGTGCTGCTAGTCATGAACACGGATCGGGGGTGACCCGGCTAATCCGGCCTCTGGCGGAAGACTTCGCGCCGTTCTGGAGCCGCTGACCGAGCGCCCGGAAAGTGTTCGGTGCCTCCGTGCGGTGATTCCGACCGCTTGACTCGTGCTTGATGTGGGTTGGGTACGCTGGTGTCGACTCGAGAGTTCGGAGGCAGTATGTCCTTTCCTCGTATCACCATTGTCCAGAATCGAGCGCGAGGGCGATGACTACCCCGCGCCATCATCCGCCCTGGCTCGCGCGGCGAGCCACGCCCGCGGACAACGAGTCCCTGTTGCAGCTGGCCGCGGCCTGTCCGATGACGGCGGATGTGGCTCTATGCGTGCATCGGGATCCCGACTTCTTCGCGCTCAGCCGCCTGGAAGGCGAGCGCTGGCGGGTCGGTGTCGTGGAGGATGGGCAGGGAAGTCTGGCGGGCTCGATCGGTGTAGCCGAGAGGTGGGCCTACCTGGCGGGGGCTGCGACCCGAACGGTCTACATCAGCGACCTCAAGGTGCGTCCGGAGTTCCGGGGCCGCGGTGTGGCCGATGCGTTGACGGAGTTCGCGCGCGAGGCAGCCGGCGAAGTGGACCCGCAGGCGCCCACCCTCCTCGCGGCGCTGGCGGGAAATGCAGGAATCGAGCGCCGCGCCCCAGGGCCTCGAGGGCTTCCCAGGTTGACGCACTTCGCCACCGTGAGGCTTCACTCGATTCCCCTTATAGGTCGACGCCGGCCGCGGGGAGTCGCCGGACTGACCGTGCGGCGCGCGGATGATGCGGATATTGAGGAGATGGCCGAGCTTTGGGCTCGGACCTCGCCCTTCCGCCAGTTCGCGCCGGTCCTCGATGCTTCGACTTTCGCGCGGCTGATTGGAGATGCGCCGGGGCTGGACATGTCGTCGTACTGGATCGCTCGACATCGCTCTGGCCGGATAGCCGGGTTCCTGGCGCTCTGGGACCAGCGCACCTTCAAGCAAACGCTCGTGTTACGCTACCCGAGGCGGCTGGCGATCTTCCTGAAGGTCTACCACGCGATCGCGCCGCTGGTCCGGGGGCCCCGTCTTCCGCTCCCGGGAGAGGCGCTACGGTCCCTCAACGGGTACCAACTCTGCGCCTCTCAGCCGGACGCCCTGCGTGCGATCCTCGCCGCCGCCTACGACGAGTACAGAGGAGGACCGTATCCCCTTCTCACGATCGGACTCGATGTGAAAGATCCGCTGTCCCGGGCACTGCACGGACTGTG
>JASFLD010000295.1:0-5846 GCA_050118275.1 Gemmatimonadales bacterium | reverse complement strand
GCGCGGTCGAGACGCTGAAGGGCCGCTACATCACGGCCGAGGACGTCGGCACTTCTGTCGAGGACATGGACTACGTCCACATGGAGACCGAGCATGTCGTGGGCATCGCCGGTCGGTCGGGTGATCCATCACCGGTGACCGCGTATGGGACGTACCGCGGGATTAAGGCCTGCGCATTGGAGCGTTACGGCAACGAGTCGCTGAAGGGGAAGGTGGTCGCCGTACAGGGTGTCGGGCACGTCGGCTACTATCTGTGCGAGAATCTGGCTGGCGAAGGCGCCCGCCTGATCGTCACCGACATCAGCGAGGACAAGGTGGAGCGGGTGGTAGACGATTTCGGGGCCGAGGCGGTGAAGCCGAACGAGATCTACGAGGTCGACGCCGAGATCTTCGCCCCCTGCGCTTTGGGCGCGGTCGTCAACACGGAGACCATCCCGAAGCTGAAGGCCGACATCATCGCGGGCGCCGCGAACAACCAGCTGGCGACCGAGGACGACGCCAACGCGCTGCAGGAGCGCGATATCCTCTACGCGCCGGATTACGTGATCAATGCGGGCGGATTGATCAACGTGTACTCGGAGCTAGCCGACTGGAGCACGGACCGCTCGAAGCGCAAGGCGGGTGAGATCTATCAGACGCTGCTCGAGGTATTCGAGGTTGCACGCGAGGAGAAGATGACGACCGCGAAGGCCGCGGATCGCATCGCGCAGCGGCGGATCGAGACGGTGGGCACGCTCCACCGCTCGCGGATCAGCTGAGCGGTCGGGCTCACTGTTGCTCGGGCCCGTTGGCGAAATAGTGGAGAAGCAGCCAGGAGAGGATCGGCGGGTCGCCATCGGCGCGGACCATGCCGGCTTCGCCCTGAAGGAGCGGCTGGTGGCGGCGCTGGCCCAGCTGGGATATGAGCCACTGGATTTCGGCACGGACTCGGAGGAGTCGGCCGACTATCCGGACTATGGGCACGCCGTTTCGGAGGCTGTGGAGGGGGGCATGTGTCGACTGGGCGTGCTGGTCTGCGGCTCGGGGATCGGCATGTCGATGACGGCCAACCGTCACGCCGGGATCCGCGCCGCCTTGGCCTGGAACGTGGAGCTCGGCGAACTTGCCAGACGTCACAATGACGCTAATGTACTCGTCCTGCCAGCCCGTTTCATCACGGAGGCCAGCGCGGTCGAGGTGCTGAAGAGGTTCCTGCTGTCGCCGTTCGATGGCGGACGGCACGAGCGGCGGGTGAGCAAGATAGAACTGTCCCGGCAGCCGGGTTGAGAGGAGACGAAGTGAAGAACCTGGAATCGG
Source organism: Gemmatimonadales bacterium (assembly GCA_050118275.1). Taxonomy (GTDB): domain Bacteria; phylum Gemmatimonadota; class Gemmatimonadetes; order Palauibacterales; family KS3-K002; genus JASFMO01. The sequence continues at coordinate 4,550 of JASFLD010000295.1, read as the reverse complement.
TCGATCGCGATGTCTTCGAGGCGATTCTGGATGAAACACACCGTCAGGGTGACGGGCTGGAGTTGATCGCCAGCGAGAACTTCGTGTCTCCGGCGGTACTCGAGGCGATGGGATCGGTGTTCACCAACAAGTACGCCGAAGGTTACCCCGGCAAGCGCTACTACGGCGGCTGCGAGTACGCCGATGTAGTCGAGGATCTGGCGCGCCAGCGGGCGTGCGCCCTGTTCGAGGCCGATCACGCCAACGTTCAGCCGCACAGCGGGTCGCAAGCGAACATGGCGGTGTACCTGTCGCTGCTCCAGCCGGGCGACACCATCCTGGGCATGAATCTCACCCACGGCGGCCACCTCACCCACGGCTCGCCGGTGAACTTCAGCGGCCAGCTGTTCAACGTCGTCGCCTACGGGGTTCGCAGAGACGACCAGCGGATCGATTTCGACCAGGTCGCCGATCTGGCACGGGAGCACAAGCCGGCCTTGATCGTGGCGGGTGCCAGCGCCTATCCCCGGACGATCGATTTCGAGAGCTTCGGGTCGATCGCGCGCGACTCGGGTGCGCGCTTGGTGGTCGATATCGCCCACATCGCCGGCCTGGTGGCGGCGAAGCTCCATCCTTCGCCGGTGCCCCACGCCGACGCGGTGACGACGACGACGCACAAGACGCTGCGCGGCCCACGCGGCGGCCTGATCCTCTGCGGAGAGGAATTGGCCAAGGGCATCGACAAAGCCGTCTTCCCGGGCATGCAAGGGGGGCCGCTAGTTCACGTCATCGCCGCCAAGGCGGTGGCGCTGAAGGAGGCGATGAGCGCTGAGTTCGTCGACTACTCGCGCCAGGTGATCGCCAACGCCCAGGCTCTGGGAGGCGAGCTAAAGGAGCGGGGCTATAGCCTGGTCGCGGATGGCACCGACACGCACCTGCTGCTGGTCGACCTGACGGATACAGGGTTGACGGGCAAGGAGGCGGAGGAGGCGCTGAGCCGCGCCGGCATCACCGTGAACAAGAACACGGTGCCGTTCGAGACCCGGTCGCCCTTCGTGACGTCGGGCATCCGTATCGGCACGCCGGCGCTGACGACGCGTGGCATGGGGGTCGCCGAGATGGAGCGGATCGGCGGTTGGATCGACGAGGTTCTGCGGGCGACCGACGACGAGACGGTGGCCACCCGCGTTCGGAACGAGGTGCGGGCACTGGGGCGTGAGTTCCCCCTCTACGAGCAATGGGTCCAGGGCAGCTTCACGCGGCCGCTGGGCCTCGGCCCGAACGCCGTACAGCAGATCTGACCGCTGCGTTGGTGCCGGTCTGCGCGTCGCCGGGTGCCGTTGGTGCTGCACCGGCGGGACGATTGCGGCGGCTTCCGGCCGCCCGTGCCGTCATCCCCTTGACTGGCGGGCCCGCAGAGAAGAGGTTGTACGGGGTCGGTTAACGCGGAGCGTGAGGTGCGGGCGATGATAGGAGCGATTCTTACCACAGATCCAGGCAACTGAGGGAACGGGTCGGGGCCGTATGGTCGGGCTGAACCTGCTGGAGAGGATCCGGGAAGAGAATCCGCGTTATTCGGACGCCGCCTACCTGTTCGTTCTATCCGCGCTTCAATTCGCGATCGAGCAGCTTGACGAACCACGCCACATCACGGGCCAGGAGTTGGCCCAGGCCGTGAAGGACCTGGCCATACAACGCTTCGGGCCGATGGCTCGGACGGTGCTGGAGCATTGGGGGATCCATTCCACCGCCGACATGGGCGAGATCGTCTACGCGCTGATCGACTATCGCGTGCTCATCAAGCAGGACAGCGACAGTCTGGACGATTTCCGAGACGTATTCAGCTTCGACGACGCATTCGATCGCGATTATCCCTGGGGAAAACTCGAGCCGCGCCGTTGACGGCGCTGCCCGAACAGTTGGGTAGCAGGCGACCGCGACTGAGGGGGGGTGAAGCAGTTGGAACGCGAGCGTGAATTCCCGGTGTGTAAGAAGTGCGAGGCGGGGGCTCTGGTTCCGCTGTCGGACTACGGACGTGAAGGCGCGCCCATCATGTACAAGGCCTGGGTGTGCAGCAATCCGGACTGCGGATTCAACATCCGCATCGACAACGGCGAAATCAGCATCGGCCGCAACATCCAGCAATCCTACAAGTAGACGCACCTTGTAAGACCCAAGCAGGCGGCGAACGGTCCGGTGCATGCCAGCGCCAGGGCTTCAGTCAGGTGGTGAGCGGATGAGCGAGTTGTTCGGGGTGGGGCGGCTTCCGCTGCCGCGAGCGGTGGAGATGGCGGAGATCGATCGACGCGCCCGGGAGGAGCACGGGATCCCGGAACGCCTGCTGATGGAGAGCGCCGGCCGGGCGATCGCTCAGGTCGTACAACATTTCTTCCCCGAAGGGAAAGTCGTAGCCGCGGTGGGCAGCGGCCACAACGGAGGCGACGCGTTCATCGCGCTCCGCGTACTGCGCGCTTGGGGCCGTGACGTACTGGCCATCCAGGCCGGTAGCCAACCGCCCGATCGCGCGCTCGAGCACCATTGGGAGGTGCCCGTCGAGCACGCGGACGTCGCCGCCGGCGCCTTCGCCTCCGCCGACGTGATCATCGACGGCATACTGGGCACCGGTACCACCGGCGCCCCCAAACAGGCGCAGGCGCGCCTGATCGAGGCAATGAACGCCGTTCGCGCCCGGCGCGTTGCCGTGGATGGGCCCTCGGGGATGAACTTCAGCACCGGCGAGTTACCCGGCGCCTGCGTCGCGGCCGACCTGACCGTCACGCTCGGCTTTCCCAAGCTCGGCCTGTTGTTCCAACCTGCCCGTTCGCTGTGCGGCCGCATCCTCGCCGCCGAGATCGGGTTCCCCCCCGTCGACGACGGCGACGTCTCGGCACTCGTCATCACGCCCGCCTGGGCAACCGAGCACATCCCCCAGCGCGCCCCGGACGCTCACAAAGGCGATGCCGGCTACCTGCTGATCGCCGCCGGTCGCAAGGGTATGGCGGGCGCCGGCGTGCTGGCCGCTCGAGGTGCCCTCGCCATGGGGGCCGGGATCGTACGGATCGCTTCCGACCTGGCCAACCGAAAGATCTGCCAGACCGCGGTACCGGAGGCGATCTTCGTCGACATCGACGACGAGGCGGCAATGGCGGAAGCCGGCGAGTGGGCCCACGCCGTGGTCATGGGCCCGGGCTTCGGCCAGGACCAGCTGGCGCGCGGCCGTCTGAACCGGGTCCTGGCCAGCACGGGCACGCTGCCGATACTGATCGACGCCGACGGCCTCAACCTGTTGGCGACGCGGGCCAGCGAGCTGGCGGAGGTGGCGAAATCGCGTCCCGTCGCCGTCACGCCCCACCCGGGTGAGATGGCGCGGCTACTGGGACTGACGATCGAGGAGATCACGTCGGACCCGGTCGCCATCGCCGGGCTGGCCGCCGAGCGTCTGCGCGCCGCCGTGCTGCTGAAGGGCGCTCCGTCGGTGGTCGCGCTCAGCCACGAACCGGTTCTGGTCTCGTCCAGCGGTTCGTCCGCCGCCGCGGCCGGCGGCTCGGGCGATGTCCTGTCGGGCGCCTGCGGCGCCATGCTGGCCGCGCGCCTGCCGCGCCGCGAGTCGCTGGCACTGGGCCTCTTCTACTGTGGACGCGCGGCCCAGCTGGGCCCGGTGCGCGGACGCAGCTCGCTGGAGCTGGTTGACAGCATTCCCGCTGCGTTCGCGAGCCCCGGCGCCAGCGTGGCGCCGCTGCCGTTCATCATCTTCGACCAGCCGCCGCCCCGGTGAGCGTGACGTCGCTGGGTCCCGGGGCCGAGTTCGACATCATCCGCTCCGTTCTCAGAGATGCCGTCGCGCCGGGCGCCATGGTGGCGCTGGGCGCCGGCGACGATTGCGCGCTGCTGCGGGCGGGCGATGGCTATCTGGCCGTCACCGTGGATCTGTTCGTAGAGGGCGTTCATTATCAGGCGGCGTGGGGATCGCCCGAGGAGATCGGAGGGCGGGCGGTCCGTGCCGCAATCTCGGACCTGGCGGCGATGGCCGCCGACCCGGTGGCGGTATTCGTCTCGTTGAGCCTGCCGGCGGGTGAGGACGCCGATCTGGCGGAGCGGATCGGGCTGGGCTGCCGGTCCGCGGCGGAGGCGTCGGGAGCGGCCCTGATCGGGGGAGACTTGGCGCGTGGCGGAGCGGGCCTGACGCTGGACGTGGCGGCGGTCGGTTCTGTGCGCCGGCCGCTGCTACGGAGCGGAGCCCGGCCGGGCGACGAACTGTGGGTGAGCGGCACGCTGGGAGGTGCGGCGGCGGCCGTGCAAGGGTGGAAGGCGGGGTCCGCGGTGCGCGAAGATTGGCGCGAGCGCTTCTGGCGCCCAGCGCCTCGCTGGCGCGAGGCGCGCTGGCTGGCGGAACGCGGTGCCGCCGCGGGGATCGACCTCTCGGATGGCTTGCTGGCGGATGCGGGCCACGTCGCCGCTGCCTCCGGCGTGGGCATCGAGATCGACTGGGCAGCGGTCCCGGTAGCGTCCGGTGTCGAGACGGGTTTGGCGTTGGGCGGGGGCGAGGACTATGAATTGCTCGTCGTCCTTGC
>JASFLD010000294.1:0-5847 GCA_050118275.1 Gemmatimonadales bacterium | reverse complement strand
GATGTGAGGTTCGCGACTTCCTACATGATGGGTGCGGCATCGGAGATCCTGGCGTTCGGCAACGCGGTCATCATCGAGCCGCAGTCGCAGTGAGGGTTGAAGCGACCGCGGGCGAAGGGTCGATCTATGGTTAGAAATGTCTTGCTCGGCGTGTCCGTGGTCATCGCCTTCACGAACACCGCCGTGGCTCAGTTACCGTCTAATGTCACCGGTCGCCTTCTGTTCACGCTCGGCGGGACGCCGGCGGGCGCGGAAGTCTATCGCCTCCAGCGGCTGACGGGTGACGGTTTCCGGTTGCGCGGCGAAGTCGATCTGCGGGTGTCCTCGCTCCGTATCTCTCAGAATGTCGAAGTCGAGACGGACGAACGGCTGGCCTTCCGTCGGGCGCGCGTTGTGGCGGTCGTCAACGGCGACACCACCGACGTCGTGCTCGAGCGGGAAGGGGAATTCGGGGTTCAAACCAGCACGCAGGGCGATTCCAGCGTGACGGCGCGCGTCGCGACGCCCGAGCAGTCGATACTGCTCACCAACAACGTCATCCACCACATCATCCAATTCACCTGGGTGTTTGACGGCGAGGTCGGCGAATCGCGGGAATTCGTGGCCTTCCCTCGGGTACCGGTCACCGTCGAGTTGCAGGAATCGGGCTCGGTCGCGCGGGATGGTCGGGAGTTGGCATTTCGCAGATTCTACCTGAACATCGCGAACCGACTCGGTGCCTACGTCTGGCTGGCGAGCGACGGTACGGCGCTCAAGGTCTCGGTCCCGCTGCAGGCTTTCGAGGCGGTGAGCGAAGCGCACCAGGAGTGGTCGTCGCTGCTCAGCCTGAACGCGAAGCCGTCCGATGAGCCGGCGATGCCACCCTACGACGTAGAGGAAGTTCGGTTCGAGCCTGAGGATGTGACGCTCGCCGGGACATTGAGCCTGCCGCGCGGCACTGGCCCGTGGCCCGCCGTCGTGTTGATCAGCGGCTCCGGGGCACAGGATCGCAACGAAGACACACCGGGTCCGGGGGGATTGAAGCTGGGGATCTTTCGCGCCATTGCGGATACGCTGACGCGGCGTGGGATAGCGGTGTTGCGGTACGACGACCGGGGCGTCGGCGGCAGCGGTGGCAGCTTGGCCACGGCCGGCCTGAGCGATCTCGTGGCGGACGTGGAAGCTGCTGTGCGCTACGTGCGAGCCCGGCCGGAGATCGATGCCGCTCGGATCGCCCTGGTCGGGCACAGCGAGGGCGGGATCATCGCGCCGATCGTAGCGGCGCAGGACTCGGCGCTCGCCGGCATCGTGCTGATGGCCGGGACCGCCACGCCCCTCGACTCGGTGCTCGTGGAGCAGGCCGTCGCCGCCGCTCGGGAGGCCGGGGGGGACTCGGCGTCGCTGGCCGAGTCGCGGCGGTTGATGGAGAGGATGTCGCGGGCGGTTCGCGACGAAGAAGACATCGAGAGCCTGGATCTACCGCCGGCGCTGGAACAGATGGCCCGCTCGAAGTGGTTGCGGGAGCATGTCGAGCACGACCCGCTGGCCACGATCCGGCGGGTGCAAGTCCCCGTCCTGATCGTCAACGGTGGACAGGACGTGCAGGTGATGCCGGAGCACGCGCGCCGGCTGGCAGCGGCTCTGTCGGAAGCGGGTCACCCGGACTTCGAGGTGAGGATCTTTCCCAGACTGAATCATCTCTTTGCCGTCTCGCGGGGCGAAGGAACCGCGGAATACACGGATCCCAAGGCGAGAGTCGATGCGGAATTCCTCGGCTACCTTGCCGATTGGCTCACGGCGCGCCTGCTCGAAGGCGAGGCCGTCAATCGCCGAAGCTCATCCCCAAGGCCCGCGCGGTAGCCACCACGTCGCCCTCCAGAGGTACTTTCTTCTGTCGGCTCACGGCGTCGGCGAGCGGAATCGACCGTATGTCCGGGGGATCGAGCGAGACCATGCAGCCGAAGTCGTTCCTCTCGATGCAGCTCACGGCGGCGGTGCCAAAGCGGAGCGCGATGAGCCGGTCGTACGAGATGGGAGAGCCTCCCCTCTGAAGATGGCGCAACGCGATGGCCCGTGCTTCTTTACCGGTGCGTTCCGATATCTGCCGTGCGATAACCTCACAGACACCGCCCAACCTCTTCGCTGTTGGGTCTTCGAAGACAGGCGCACCGCCGCGCGGGAAAGCACCCTCGGCGGTGACCACTATGGTGAAGTGCCGGCCCATGGCCTCACGTTCGACCACCTTCTCGCAGACCTTGTCGATATCGTACGGGATCTCGGGGATGAGGATCACGTCGGCGGTTCCCGCGACGCCGGCGAAGAGCGCGATCCAGCCGGTGTCCCGTCCCATGACCTCCACGACCATCACACGCTCGTGGGCCTGCGCCGTGGAATGCAGTCGGTCGATGGCGTCGGTGGCGACGTAGACCGCCGTGAGGAAGCCGAAGGTGAGGGGGGTACCTTCTATGTCGTTGTCGATTGTCTTCGGTACCCCAACGACTTTGAGACCCTTCTGGTGCAGGTCGTGTGCGATCCTCAGGCTACCGTCACCGCCGATGGCGATCAGGGTATCGAATCCGTGCCGGTTGAAAGCAGCGATGACCTCGTCGGAACGGTCGACCTTCTCTATCGAGCCGTCGGGTTTCTTGACCGGCCAGGCGAACGGATTCCCGCGATTGGTCGTACCGAGAATGGTTCCGCCCAGGTGCGTGATGCCGCGTACGGCATCGCGCGTGAGCGGCACGATCTCGTCTTCGCCCAACAGCCCGGCATAAGCGTGTCGGACTCCGTAGACCTCCCAGCCCTTGTTCAGGGCGGCGAGGGTCGCGGCGCGGATGACGGCGTTGAGACCTGGGGCATCGCCGCCGCCTGTGTTGATGGCTATTCGTTTCGGCATTTGCTGATCCTCGGACCCGTTCTGGCTCACTGTTTCGGTCTGACCGAGCGGCGGATAGGCAACAGCGGACTGGACACCGCGCCGCTCCAACCGCATTCTATCGTAATTACAGGCACGCCACTACATGCGAGCTTTTCCCGACATAGCGTTTGGATCCTCGAGTCTCTCACTTTGTCGGAGGTTCGGAGATGGGCAAGATCAACATCGGGCGAGTGATCGTCGGTGGTTTGGTCGCGGGTCTCTTCATCAATGTGGCCGAGTCGCTGCTCAACCTGGTGATCATAGCCGACCGGATGGATCTGGTGTACCGAGAGCTGAATCTGCCACAGCCGAGCGGTGGTGCGATAGTAGTCTTTTTCGTCCTGGGCTTTCTGCTGGGGATTCTGACGATCTGGCTGTACGCGGCGATCCGGCCGCGCTTCGGGCCGGGTCCGAGGACGGCGATCCTCACGGCGCTGTTCGTCTGGCTGTTCGCGTATCTCTGGCCGGCCTTGGGCGACGCGATGATGGGGATCCTCGACCCGGACTTGCTCGTCTTCGTCAGCGTGTGGGGGATGTTCGAGATCTTGGCGGCTTCGGTCGCCGGAGCCTGGTTCTACCGAGAGGCGGGAGATCCGGAGCCGTGAGACCGACCGGGTGCGAGGGGCGTGAGCGCGTCGGGCGCGCGTCGAATCGTTCCTCGAAGTGGGCGTGGCCGAGCGCGTCAATGTCGATCGGCTGCCCGTGCCGATAGCGTGCGTGAGTGGACGCTGATTTACGACGGCGATTGCGAGTTCTGCCGGCGCCTGGTCGCACTCGTCAAGCGGCTGGACTGGAAGTCTCGCTTGAGCGGCATGCCGTTCCAGGGCGCCGATTTGGAGCGCTACGGCGTCAGCCACGCGGCGGCGGAGCAGGCGATGCATCTGGTGGCTCCGTCCGGTGGCGTGTGGTCGGGAGCCGCGGCGGCTCGCGAACTGGCGCGCTTGCTCCCGGCCTTGCGGCCGGCCGCCTGGCTGTTCCACGTGCCTGGCGTGATGGCCCTGGCGGAGCGAGTCTATCGGTGGATCGCCAGGCGGCGCCACCGGCTCGGGTGCGGGAGCGGCACATGCCGGCGCGGTGATACAGCCCGCCGACCTGACGAGTGAACCTACGAGGTGGGGGATGTTCCGGAGACTGATCCTGTTCTTCATCGCGGTGCCCATCATCGAGCTCGCGGTTCTCATACAGCTCGGGCGCCTGATCGGTCTCTGGCCGACTCTCGGCATCATCGGTGTGACCGGTGTGCTCGGCGCGATGCTGGCGAGCCGCGAAGGACTGCGAGCCTGGCACGCGTTTCAGATGGAACTGGCTCAGGGTCGCGTTCCGGGGCGTCCGATACTCGATGGGCTCTCGATATTCGCCGGCGGCGCGCTGCTGCTGACACCGGGCTTGCTGACGGATCTTCTGGGCTTCACGCTGCTCGCGCGCCCGACGCGGAGGTGGCTGCAGAACCGCGTAGTCAATCGCTTTGGCGGCAGGCTGATCAGCCAGGGCCAGGTATTCATTCGAACGTCGAGCGGCTGGGCGAGGAAGAGCGGAACGGCCCAGGGCCAGGATGAGGAATTGGGTCGCGAGATCGAGCCAAGGGATGACGGGTAGTCCGTGGCGGAAGAATCTGGACGTGAGACGATGCGATCACTGCTGACGCGGGTGCTTCCGGACTGGGGGCCGATCTTTCTGAGGCTCGCCCTGGGCACGGTGTTCATGGCGCATGGTTGGGCGAAGCTCGGGTCGCCGCTCGGGACCCCCGAAGGTTTTAACATCGCGGACTGGGGTTGGCCGTACCCGCTGTTCTGGGCTTGGGTCGTCGCGCTAATCGAGACGTTCGGTGGCCTTCTCATTGTCGTCGGGTTGTTCACGCGCGTGGCGGCGCTTTTGATTGCCGGCGTGATGGCGATCGCCATCATAGAGATCAAGGGCGGGCAGGGTTTCATCGGCGGATTCGAGTTCGAGTTCAGCTTGTTCATGATCGCTCTGGCGCTGGTCTTCACCGGCGGCGGTCGACTGTCGGTGGACCGCGATGTCCTGGGCTGGGGCGCACCGCCGGTTCGGAGCCCGGTCGGAGAAACGCCGTATGATTGACATCACTAGGTCATTGGGCGCTCATACGGCCGAATGGCCCGGCGATACGCCGTTCACTATCGATTGGACATCGCACGTCTGGCGTGGTGACAATGTTTCGGTCTCGCGCATCCTGATGAGCCCTCACGTTGGGACCCACGCCGATGCCCCGGCTCATTACAAGTCAGGCGGCGCGACGACCAGCGGCTTCGAGCTGACGGACTTTGTGGGTCGCGTGCGCGTTGTCGATGCGCGGCGCTCGGAGCTGGTCGACCTGGCTGTCTTGGAGCGGGGTGGCGCGATCGGCTGCCGGCGCGTCCTGGTTCGCGTGCTCGACATAGTGCAGGCCGAGAAATTCGTCGGCGAGTTTGCGGCTCTCGCGGTCGAGGCTGCGGAGGCGCTGGTGGATAACGGTCTCCGGCTGTACGGCACCGACGCGCCATCCATCGATCCCGTGGACAGCTCGCGCATGAGTGCTCACAAGGTGCTCGGCGCTGCTGGCGTTCCGATCCTCGAGAACCTCGACCTCACGCTGGCCGAGCCCGGCGACTACGACCTCGTCGCCTTACCGCTGAAGCTCGAGGCGGCGGAGGCGGCTCCGGTGCGAGCGGTGCTTCTGGCGCCGGGCAGTCTCACTGGAAGAGACTGAGCCGCTTCACTGGATGGACTCCGGTTTCGAGACGCGCAGGACGCCGAAGACTTCTCAGCCCATATCCTGGCCGGCAGCTTCCAACAAGGCGTGGCCGTTGAAGCGATCGACCTAACTGGGACACATGTCGACGCCTCCGGAGCCGATCCATCGGTATCGGTGTCGGCGGGTGACTCTACGGCTGACGCTTGGGGTGAGGGAAGAAGCGGCCCGTCCGCGCCGCGTACTCGCTGTAGGTCTCTCC
>JASFLD010000293.1:0-5878 GCA_050118275.1 Gemmatimonadales bacterium | reverse complement strand
GGACGGCGCGAACAGACCGGTGTCGTTGCTGGCAGACCGGTGTCTTTGCTGGCAGCCCGCTGACGCTGTTTCGCTAGTCGATGACCAGCTCGCCCACCGATCCGTTGAACTCGTCGGACACCGGCGTCAGTCCCGGCGGGACCAGCAAGGGGCCGCCGTCGATGCGGATGTTGACCCGGTACACGCCGGGCTCGATGTGCAGTTCGATCTCCCAGAGTCCGGAGCCGATCTGAGTCATTTCCAGCGGACGCCAATCCGTGAAATCCCCGATCAACTCGACCCGCTGTGCGTCCGCGACGGGAATGCGAATGACACGGGCACCCGACCGCCCGGTGGTCACCTGGACGCCACGCGGCCGGCGAGTGGGTTGGCGCGCAGCCCGGCCACGCGCGGGTAGAGTCAGGTTGAGCCCCAGCAGCAGCTGCGGCTGCCCGCTGAGACCGCGCTCGGGGAGAGCCGGGGTTCGACCGGCCGAGAACATAGCCAACAGGCCAGGGGCGAGACCGATCTGGCCGTCGATCCGCGCCCAAGTGTCCGCCTGAATCCGCGAGTTGCCCACCCGTCCGCCGACGACCAGTTCGGCGGCCAGCCGACCTCTCGACCAGCCGACGGTCAACTCGCCGTCCATGTAACTGTGTGGCCTCGATGTCGTGACCTCGAATCGACCGACGGGTACGAGCGTGTCGGGAGGCAGAAAGACCACCGAGTCACGGATCGTCGTCACGTTCCGCTGGAACCAGCGCTGTCCAGCGTTGAGTCCAACGGTGACTCCTCGAACATTGATCCGGCCACCGACCTCGAGAGCCCGCAGAGGGTCAAATCCCCAGCCTGCGTCCGCGCCCCCGATCCCCCCGCCCAGCCAGGCTGCGGCGGCGTCGTCACCGATCGCGAGACGCGCTGTGCCCAGGACGAGCCCGTTTCGCGTGCCGCGATCGTACCAGGAGCCCTCGGCGTCGACTCCCAGACGCAGCCCCGTGCGGCGATCACCGACCACCTGCCAGGCGGCCGCACCCAGTGCTTCGCCCGTGAATTCGCCGCCGGCGAAGCGCGCCAGGCGACCTCGAAGATCGAGCGACAGGTCACTCGACCGGAGGGCGATGCTCGGGGTTATGAACAGGGCGGGAGCGCCGGTCTCGGCGTCGAGACGTTCGCGTCCCGCGCCGGCGGCCAGCGAGGCGCTCAGTTGGGCGCGTGCCGGAAGCGCAACGAGGGGTGACAGAAGCAGGCCGAGAACCAGGCCGCGCCACCGGCGCACGTTCGGGCTACCGGCGCGGTGGCAGGTTCGAGAGGAGGCCGTCAGCGCGCGTGCTTGCCGCAACGCCCGGACTCGCGCCCGCCCGTACGTCCTGCTCGACCAGGCGTCGCAGCTCTTCCAGGTTCGCATCCGTCACTCCAGCCTCGGTTAGCCTCAGAACGATAGCCGATACCGTGTCGTTTGGCACCCCGCGTTGCACCAGGTCGGCCAGAACCACCAACGGCACCGTGACGCGCTCCTCGCCACGCGAGGTCCGTAGCTCCCTCAGCGTCGTCGGGTCCGCCCCCACGTACAACGCGGCGGCGCCCGCGACGAGTTCCGACTCTTGCGAGCGAGGCCCCAACGCCGATCGCGCCCGGCGGAGCCGATCGCGCAGGCCGCTCACCGCCGCGAGGATACGTGCACCGCCGGCGCCCTTCGTCGCCCCTTCCAGGGCCCGCTGCACCAGCGGCTCCACCGGCAGACCCTCGGCCCGGGCCGAGTCCGTCAAGGCGGCGATGCTCGCGGCGACCTCCGGCCCCAAGCGCGCAGCCAGGCGCGGATCTTGTGCGCACCCATCCGCGGAATAACGCAGCGCCAAACCGACGCAAAGCAGCGATAGGGCCGCCAGTCGGGAGATCATGTGGACCTGTCCTCGACTATGAGGATGGAGTTCTGTACGCCGAACTCATCCTCCGGCGCGCGCGGCGCCGCCTCGTCGGCGACCCAGCGCCCATCATCGACGATGAAAGCATAGCGGTACTGGCCGGGCGCGAGGCTCAGCGTGACCGACCAGACCGCCCCCGCCCCCGCCACGCTTCGCTGCAACGGCGTGGCCGACGGCTCCCAATCGTTGAAATCGCCCACGAGATAGACGCGCGACGCGTCCCGACCCACGTAGACGAACTGCACGGCCTGCGCCACCCTCGACTCACCGTCGCCGGGCCGGGATCTGACGAGCACCACCGCCAGCAGTGCCGCCGCGGCGACGGCCGCGGTCGTTGCGGCCGCCAGGTAGCGCCGGCGCCCCTGTAACAAGAACGCGCGACCTCCGGCGATCGGGCCGCGCCGACCGATCCGTCGCACTTCGTCGATGACGCGCGCTTTCGCGTTGGGGTCGACGTCGACGGGTCGCCGCAGTTCGGAAATCACACGCTGGATCAGACGGTCGGGGTCACGCATCCAGATCTCTCAACAGTTCGGCTAGCTGCTCGCGGGCTCGCTTGACCCGCATCTTCAAGGCTGAGACGCCGGCCCCCGTGACGGCCGACATGTCCTCGTAGGCGATGCCTTCCACGGAGTGAAGAAGGAACGCTTCCCGCTGGCTCGCCGGCAATTCGTGCAGCGCGGCACGAACGCGTCGCAGGATCTCGTCCGAGCCGGTCTCGGCGTCGGGCCGTGTCGCTGACGCGGTCGGTTCCACCCTGTACTCCTCGAGCGCGCGTCGACGGCGCTGCACCCGGGCGCTCCTCGTGCGGCAGCGGTTGGCAAGGATGCTGAATAGCCACGCTCTGAATCGTTGGCGGTCGTGATAGCGCGCGAGCGCCTTGTAGGCCCGCACGAACGTATCTTGCACCACTTCCTCGGCGTCCGCTGGTTCGCCGAGAAAGTGAACGGCAAAGCGCAGGCAGTCGGCGTAATATCGCTCCACTAGCGTCTCGAACGCCAACACGTCACCCGCGGCAGCCTTCCGGACAAGGTCGCCGTCAGTCGGTCCCACACACTAATAACCTTATGAAGGAGCGGTTGGTCACAAGTCTGCGGCCGCCGGCCTCATTTTGGTCGTGGTAGCGAGCGCGAACCTGCTTCCCGCCGGCCAGACGACTTCGACCCGGGTCACGCTCGTGCGGGCTTGACCCGGGCGGGAGGGACCATGCAACGTGTTCGAGTCGAGTCCTCGATGCCCCCACCAATCGGTCGGCAGCGGCTGGCATCCCTGCGACTTCGCTGGGATGCCCGTGGCGCGATCGGTAGTCCGTTGGCAGCAAGAGGTGGCGATCATGGACGGCCCTCATGACGGTTCCGCTACCGGGATCTCCCGGAAGGAGTTCATCCAACTGTCGGCGGCGGCGACCGCCGCCCTGACCCTCGATTGGCGAGTTATCGACGCGTTGGCCGCCGAGGTCGCGTCGGCAACAGAAGGGCCCGTCGTGGTCATCGGTGGCGGCCTCGGCGGCCTGGCCGCCGCGGCGTTCCTGGCGCGCCGCGGGACGCCGGTCACCCTGGTCGAACAGCACATCAAGCCCGGCGGGTACGCGACGACCTTCGACCGTGCCGACGGCAGGTACACCTTCGACGTCTCGTTGCACTCCACCGCCAGCGCGGAAGGCGGGCTGAGGGCGCTACTCGAGGCGACGGGCATCGCCGGCGAGATCGAGACGGTCGAGCTGCCCGAGCTGGTCCGCATCATCACACCCGACCACGACTTCACCTGGCCGAATCGCGATCCCGCGGCGGTGGCCGCGCAGTTGAAGGGAGCCTTTCCCGAATCGGCGGAAGGGATCGACGGGTTCTTCGATGGGCTGCTCGGCCTGCTGGAAGAAGCGATGGAGCCGTTCGATCAGAACTCGTGGTGGCAGCGGATGTGGTTCCCGCTGACGCACCGCAAGATGTGGGGCATCCGGAACAAGACCCTGGCCGACGTGCTGGACGAGCACGTCTCCGATCCCAAGGTGCGGACCGTCCTCTCGGCGTTTTGGGGGTACTACGGGCTGCCGCCGTCGAAGCTCTCGGCCTTCTACTACTGCATCGCCACCGCCTCCTACCTCCGCTTCGGCGGCCACTACATCAAGCGCCGCTCGCAGGACCTGAGCGACGCCTTGGCCCGCGCCATCGAAGCTGGCGGCGGCAGGGTCCTGCTGGGTACCCGGGCCACGGCGATCGAGACGCGCGACGGAGCCGTCAGCGGCGTGAGGTTAGGTGACGGCAGCGTCCTGCCGGCCGCGGCGTTGATCTCCAACGCCAGCGTCCCGCGGACGATGGAGATGCTGGAGGGGATGGGCGAGCCGGGCGAATCGCTGCGGGAGTATCGGGAGCGGCTCGCATCGTATCGGCCTTCGCTGTCCACCTTCCTGGTCTGGCTCGGCTTGAACGGGGACGTCCGCAACGCGGTGGACGGCTACGAGATCTTCGTCCAGGGCGGATACGATGTGGAGCGCGCCTACCAGGCCAGCCTGGCCGCCGACCCGGTGGAATCCGATCTCGGAGTCACCGTGTACGACTACGCCTACCCGGGCTACTCACGTCCGGGCACCTCGACCGTGGCGCTCATCATGCTGAGCGGCTACGAGCCGTGGCGGCGCTTCGAGGCCGATTACTTCGCCGGCCGCAAGGATGAGTATAACCGAGAGAAAGAGCGTATCGCGCGGATCCTGATCGAGCGCGCCGAGCAGCGGGTGATCCCCGGTCTGGGCGCGATGATCGAGGTGATGGAAGCGGCCACGCCGCTCACCAACGTGCGCTACACGCGGAACCCCCAGGGCGCCATCTACGGGTACGAGCAGTCGCTGGCCAACGCCTACATGAATCGTCTGCCCAACACCACGCCGATCGGCGGCCTCTACCTTGCCTCGGCCTGGAGCAACCCCGGCGGCGGTTACCATCCATGCCTCATGTCGGGTGTGCAGGCGGCGCAGGCGCTGATCAAGAGTTGGGAGGCGAGCGAGTAGCGGCGAGAAGAACTTCCAATATCGAACACTGGACAGCCAATTATGAGGTGGCCGCTACGGACGGCTGCCATGCCACTTGATCGCGGCCATGCCACTGCATCGCTGCCAAACCACTTCATCATTGAGTATTGGCTGTTCGATATTGGACATTCAGACCCTCCTTACTGTCGGAATTGTGTGGCCAACTCCGGCTTCCCCCACGCCTCGTACAACTGCACCAGACGCGCCCGCGCGTCGCGCGTGTATGAATTTTCGTCGCCCGAGGTCTCGCGCAGCGTGGCGTAACCCTCCAGCAGCAGGCGCTCGGCCTCCTCGAAGCGGCCCATCGCCGTCAAACAGGTGCCCAGTGCTGCCTGGGCGAACCCGGTCCAGGCGTGACCGGCGCCCAGTGTCTCGAGGTAGACCTCGACCCGGCGACGATAGTGGTCTTCGGCTTTGATCGTGTCACCCCGGCTCGAGTAGAAGTCGCCCAGGGCGCCGTAAGCCGCCCCCACCCGCCAGTGACCCTCGGGCCAATGTTCTTCCGCGATCCGTTTCGCCTCGACGAGAGCCTCCTCGGTCTCGGCGTAGCGTCCCTCCAACTCCAGCACCGACGCCAGGTTGCCCAGTAGTATGATCTGGCTGACCGGCGAGTCCCATCGCCGGACGTAGGGCACCGCCTCGCGGTACAGCCGTTCCGCCTCCGCGTAGTCGTCCTTCGCCCGGCGCAGGTAGGCCAGGTTGTTAAGCGCCGGGCCCAGGTAGCGCGAGCCCGAATCGCCCAGCGCCCGGAGGCGAGGGATGACGTCTGCGTAGATGGCCTCCGCCGAATCCAGCCGGCCGCCGCCGCGCAGCACCATGGCCAGGTCCAGCCGCGCCTGCACCGTCTGGAAAGCCGCGTCGCCCAAGATCGCTTGGCGAGTCGCCAGCACCTGGCGGAGCAGAGTCTCGGCCGAATCGGGCCGCCCCGCCTCGCGCAGTGTGCCCGCCAGGCCTT
>JASFLD010000292.1:0-5906 GCA_050118275.1 Gemmatimonadales bacterium | reverse complement strand
ACTACGTTGGCGCTCCAGGCGAAGGGATCGAAGCCGCAACCTACATCCCACCGCCGCCGAACGAGGTAATGCCCCTCCTCGACAACCTGGAGAAGTACGTCCACACCGAGGAGCGGGATGCCGTCGTGCAGATCGGCCTGGTCCACGCCCAGTTCGAGCTCATCCATCCCTTCCTAGACGGGAACGGCCGGGTGGGACGCATTCTCATACCGTTGTTTCTCTATGCCCGGGAGTTGATTAGCCGACCGGCATTCTACTTGAGCGCCTATCTGGAGACGAATCGGGCCGAGTATTACCGTCGGCTCGCACGGATCTCATCCGCGGAGGACTATCAGGGTTGGGTGGAGTTCTTCTTGGCAGCCGTCGCCACGCAGGCTGACGATGACATCAGACGAGTGCGAGCGATGTGGGCCCTCTACCAGAGGATGAAGGGTGTCGCGGTCGAGCGCACGCGCTCGCAGTACGCCCTTGCCATCCTGGATACCTTGTTCGCCTTTCCGGTCTTCTCAACACCCCAGTTCGTAAGGGAGTCCGGCATTCGAGCTGCTAGCGCGGCACGTCTTCTGAAGGTTCTCGAGGAGGCAGGCGTGCTTCGCGTTCTAAGGGCCGGCCGTGGCCGCCGTCCGACGCTGTGGGCGTTCCCGGAGCTGCTGGATATCGTGAAGTGAAGTCTCGGCTCGTATTGCGAACTGGGAGTCCCAAGTACGCTCCGCTGAAGCTGGGAAGCGCACGCCTCGGTAGTGTCAATCGTAGTGCCGATATACCCAGCGCTGGTATCCAACAGTCACGCAGAATCGTCGGTTCCAGCGCACACCAGCGCTCGTGAGCGCTGGTTTTCGGCTTTGGGAGCAGGAGGTCGCCGGTTCGAATCCGGCCAGCCCCGACTTTTGAGAGATAGTAGTGTATGAACCTGGCCGCCCTGGTGCCCGCGTTCCTGCTGCGCGTGACCATCGCGGCCTGCTGAGTGCCTGCCCACCCCGCCACGCGGATCCACCGCTACTCCTCGGTGGCGATCCCGTACTCCTTCATCTTCTGATAGAGCGTCGTTCGGCCCATCCCCAATAGCTTGGCCGCTCGGGTCCGGTTGCCACCGCTGGCCTCCAGCGCGGCGAGGATCGCCTCGCGCTCCAACTCCGGCGGCTGCGGCCGATAGCGGATCTCGCGGCCCCCTTCGGTAGGCGGGCCAAGGCCCGCGTCCCCGCTCGCCCGCACCTCCTGCGGCAGGTGGGAGGGCTCGATCAAATCGCCGTCACAGCGGATCGCCGCAGCCTCTACCGTGGCACCAAGTTCGCGGACGTTGCCCGGCCAGTTGTACGCCATGAGCTGGCGCATCGCGATGGCGCTGAGACCGCGGATATTGCGATCGAGTCCTGCGTTGGCGCGTCGCAGCGCCTGGGCGACCAGCAGCGGGATATCGTCTTTCCGCTGGCGTAGCGGCGGCAGCGAGATCTGAAAGACCTTCAGCCGGTAGTAGAGGTCACGCCGAAAGGTCCCCGCTCCCACGGCGGCCTCCAGATCGGTGTTCGTAGCGGCGATCAGTCGGATGTCGACTCGCTCCGGCTGGACGGCGCCGACGCGAGTGACCTCGCCGTCCTGCAGGGCGCGGAGAAGCTGCTGCTGCATGGCCGGGCTGACGTTGCCGATCTCGTCGAGAAAGAGTGTGCCGCCGTCCGCCGCTTGGAAGACGCCCGGCCGATCCCGCACTGCGCCGGTGAACGAGCCGCGGACGTGGCCGAACAGCTCGCTGGCCAGCAGCCCTTCGGCCTGGGCCCCGCAGTCGAGCGGAATGAACGCCCGGGCCTTTCTGTCGCTCAGCTCGTGGATCGCGCGCGCCACCAGCTCCTTACCGGTGCCGGTCTCCCCAACGATCAGGACGGTGGCACCGGTGGGGGCGACGCGGCTGATGGCGGAAAAGACCTGCTTCATCGGCTCGCTATCGCCCAGCAGGCCGCCGGGTCCGACGCCACGCTCTCCCTCGGCCTGCAACCGCGGGCGCCGCGCCAGCAATTCCTCTATCCGCGCGAGCAGCTCGTCGTGCTCCACCGGCTTCTGGATGAAGTCGTCGGCGCCCAATCGCATGGCTTCGACGGCCGAGTCGACGGTACCGTAGCCGCTGATCATCAAGATGGGCACGTCCTCGCCGGCCGCGCGCAGCGCTTCGAGGACGCGGAGCCCGTCGGGCCCCGGCATCCTGAGGTCGAGAAGCATGAGATCGATTCCGCCGCGCTGGAGCGCTTCGACACCGGACTGGCCGTCGCGCACCGCCATTACCTCATAACCGTCGTCCTCGAGCAACGCCCGCATCGAAACGCGAAACGCCTTGTCGTCGTCCACCATCAGCAACGTCGCTCTAGACACTATTCTCCTCGACGGCGGAAGTCGTTCCGGACTCGGCGCACGCCGGTAGCTCGAGCACGAAGACCGCCCCGCTCGACTGCTGCCGCTCGACGGCGATCCGCCCACCGTGGCTGCGGACGATCTCCTCGGCGACGAACAGTCCCAGACCGACACCTCGCGCGCCGGACTTCGTGGTGAAGAACGGATCGAAGATCCGGGCCGCGACGTCCGCCGGTACGCCGGGTCCGCTGTCGCCGACGGTCACTCGGACCGTGCCGTTCAACTGCCGTATCTCGAGGCTGAGCGACCCGCCGTCCGGCATCGCGTCCTCCGCGTTGTGCACGAGATTGAGGAGCACCTGCTTGAGGGCATCCGGTGCGATCTCCACCTTCCGGACCCGGTCGTCAGCGGTGAACCGGATGTCGATAGATTGGTCCGCCAGCTTGTGCTGCTCGAGGGCGACGGTCTCCCTCGCCACTTCCACAGGGTCGGCAATGACTTCTCGCGGACGCCGGCGGTTGAGATCGAGCACCTGCCGCGTCAGACGCGCCAGCCGTTCGACCTCGTCAACCGCCATCGTGAGAAACGACCGATTCGCTTCCTCGATGGCGCGCCGCCGTTCCAGCACCGCCAGGCAGTTGCGGACGTTGGCGATTGGATTGTTGATCTCGTGAGAGAGCTGCGCGATGATCCGGCCCGTCGCCGCCAGCTTCTCGCGCTGTATGAGCTCGGCCTGCACCTCTCGCAAGCGCTTCTCCTTGGCCGCCAGCTCACGATTCATCTGCTCCAGCTCGCCGATCTGGCGAGCAAGCGCGTCCCGCATCTCGCCGAACGCACGCGCCAGACGACCCAGCTCCGTGGCCCGCGGCCTTGGCACCGGTCGCTCGAAATCACCACCGGCCAGCGCCGCAGCGGCGTCGGCCAACTGCTCGGCGGGTCGCGCCGCCCATCCCGCGGCGGCCCCGGCCAACAGTAGGGTGAAGAGCAGCGCGGCCATGGCGCCTACGGCGAGGATGCGCCAGGAGCGCCGCACGGGCGCCATCGCGTCGTCGAGTGACGCGTGGAAAATCGCGGAGCCCGCATCGCCCAGGATCGCCGCAGACGCCACGTGGGTTTCCCCATCCAGTTCCAGCGTCTGCGGCTCGATCTCGCGCTCCGCTGCGGCAGCCACGCGGCCGGGGTCGGGGCCCGTGCCGGCCACCACGGACCCGGAGCTCAGAACGAAGTCGACCTCCGTTCGCGTGAGGGCGGCGAACGAAGCGGCGGCATTGGCATCGAATGGTCGATAGACGCCGGCGACGCCGATCATCCGGTTATCCGGCGTGAAGACGGGCGCGAGAGACACGAGCCTCAACGCGCCGCCGGCGCTGTCGGGCGCTACCGGCATCTCGCCACCGCGCACCGTCGCTATGAGCGAAGCACTGGTTGGCGGCCCCAACAGCGACACCCCGTCATCGTCGGTGAACACCGCAGGCTCGCCGAACTCGTCCTCCAGCTGCCGGGCGATACGTTCGAGTGTGGCCACGTCGCGCTGGGCGATGGCGTCAGCGAGGGCCGGGATGTGCGAGGCCTCGCGGGCGTGCATCATCAGCGCTCTCCCTTCCGCATCGATCTGCGCCTCGAACACGTCCCGGGCGCGCTCCACACTCTCCATGGTCTGTGTCCGCGCGTCGCCCAAGGCGGCTCGGCCCGCCAGGAACACCGCCGGCCCCAACGCGAAAACCAGCGGCAGCACCGCCGCCAGGGTCAACGTCGCTCTCAGAGATATCGGTCGCATGGCAGCTACCTTGCCAATCTGTGTATCGAAAGGGAAGGGCATAGACCGCCGGCCTATGCCCCACCATTTCCTCCGCGCTCTCGGCCTGTCAAGGCTTTGAGGCGCGCGCCGATCTTTGGGGCTCAGCCACCGTTGACCATGCTGGCGGTACCGGATGGAATAGAGCTCATAGGATCGAAGCCGAAGGCGAACGTCGTGGGCGCCGTGGCCGCGCCCGACGCGATCGCCGCACCCAGCGGCTTGATCGCGAACGGACCCGCTGCGTCGTTATCGGTCGGCTCCAGCGTGATCACCACCATCCAGTCGCCATCGTTGAGCGTGAACGGCGGCCGCGCGAGGCCCGTAGGGAGCGTCTCGGACATGTCGTCCATGACGAAGTCGCTGCCGGGGATCGGCGGCCCCGAGTTCTCTGTCCCGCCGAATGGACCCTGCGCATCGCTGTCGAGAGCGCCGGTACCGTTGATCCCCTGGTCGTCGGCGAAGCGGCCCGTCGTCACCGGATAGGGACCGCCCGTCGACGTATTCACGACCCAACCTTCGTAGATCCACCCGGTGAGCAGCGCCGGAAGCGCCAGGTCGGGACCCGGCGGCATGCCGGGCGTGCCGAACCATATCCCCTCTTCATCGTTGCCGTTGTTTCCCGCCGCCTCGTCCGAGGGACTCCTGAGGAAGAACTCGCCGTTCGTGTTGCCGGCGCTGAATGCCTCGCTCTCCAGCGCGAAGCCGACGAGCGAGAACGTCGCCATGCCGCCGCTGAACGCTCCACCCATCAGCTTGGAGTTCGAGGGATTGCTGTCGGAGTCGTTCTCGTAGGTGATCACCGCCACCTCTGGCGTCGTCACGCCCGACGGCATGTCGAACAGCGCTCCGTCCACCAGGCCGGTCGGCCCCGGCATCACGACACCCGCTAGGTAGGGCGTCCCGCCCTCCAGGATCCACAGCTCGTAGCGCCCGGATGTGAGGGGCTCCAGGTTCTGGATGTCGAGCTGAATCTGCGGGCCGGGAACCTCGTCGTCCTCGCAGCCCAACGCGGCCGCGGCCGCGACGACCAGCAGCAGCGTCGTCCATCCTCGCAGACCTGTCCGTACCATACTGCCTCCTTGTTCCGAGTATCTCGAATCGACTTTCGGGGACTCGACAGTGCCCGGAGCAAAGCACGGAACGGACCACTTGGAGATGAGGGCGCACCAACGGCGGGACATCCAATAAGTACGGGGGCTGTAAGGGCATCGGACCGTGTGGCTACCGAGGCCGCACCGACCGCCGGTCTGTTCACTGAACGCCCACCCGTGTTCAATGAACGGTCGACGGCGCTGAGGGTGGCTGAGAGTCATCACTTAGGGCCTTCTTCCGAACCGCGTTCCGACGAGCGGGTCTTTACATACATAGCACTGCAATGTATAATGCTGCTATGTACAATCGGATTCGAGTTCGTTAGCGCCGCGCGAGTGAGATCATGGAGATCAATAAGGACCTGATAGCCGCCTCCTCGACCCCAATCGTCCTGGCGATCCTGGCCGAAGGGGACTCTTACGGCTACGCCATCCTCAAGCGAGTTCGGGAGCTGTCTGGCGGGCGCTTGGAGTGGACGGACGGGATGCTCTACCCCGTTTTGCATCGGCTCGAGCGGCTGGGCCACGTCGAGGCGCGGTGGGAAGTCGCGGAAAGCGGCCGCCGTCGCAAGTACTACCGGATCACGTCCCGAGGCCGGGCTCAGCTCGCCGAGGAACAGAGGCAGTGGCAAGTGGTGGACGCGACCCTTCGAGGCATCTGGTCGATGTTCCGTATCTCC
>JASFLD010000291.1:0-5906 GCA_050118275.1 Gemmatimonadales bacterium | reverse complement strand
TTCGCGACGAGGCGAAGCGACTCGATGGAGTGGGACGTTGTGGACGCGAGCTCTGTTCCTCTAACTGGCTGCCCGAGCTCAAGCCCGTGACGCTCCAGTTGGCCAAGGATCAGAACTTGTCGCTGAACCCCTCACAGATCTCGGGAGCCTGCGGTCGCCTGATGTGCTCGCTCCGCTACGAGCACGATTTCTACGTACAGGCCCGTAAGCGCTTTCCGAAGGAGGGCCGCCAGGTCCGCACTTCGCTGGGCGAAGAAACCGTCGAGTCGGTGAACCTGTTCGGGAACCGCGTGACGTTGAAGGGAGAGGGCGGCGAGCTACGTACCCTGACACTGGAAGAACTGAAGCACGAGACCGCCGAAGCGCGGCGCACGCGAAAGAACTAGAGTCAACCGATTTGTCCAGATTCTACATCACCACAGCTATCGATTACTCGAACGGCGATCCCCACTTGGGACACGCCTTCGAGAAGATCGGCGCCGACGCCATCGCCCGCTATCGGCGGCTCTGCGATGACGACGTGCACTTCGTCATCGGCATGGACGAGAACTCGCAGACGATCCTCGCTCCCGCCGCCGAGGCCGGGCTCGCGCCGCAAGTCTGGGTTGACCAACTCGCCAGCGTCTTCCGGTCCAAATGGGAGCAACTGGCGATCAGCCACGACGACTTCATCCGCACGACCGAACCGCGTCACCTGCTCGCGGTGACGGAGATGATCGAGCGTACCAAGCGGGCCGGCTATATCTTCGAGGGCACCTACGAGGGTTACTTCTGCGAGCGCTGCGAGAGTTTCAAACAGGAGAAGGATCTGGTCGACGGTCGCTGCCCCGAGCACCCCGACCGCGAAATCCTCTGGACGAAGGAGGACAACTACTTCTTCAAGCTATCCGCCTTCCGCGACCCATTGCTCCGACACCTCGACGCGCACCCCGAGTTCGTGCAGCCCGAGATCCGCCGCAACGAGATCCGCAACGTTCTCGAAGAAGGACTCCAGGACATCTCGGTTTCCCGCTCGCAGCGCGAGTGGGGTATCCGCTTCCCCGGCAACCCCGACCACGCCGTCTACGTCTGGTACGACGCTCTGATCAACTACCTGTCCGCCGTCGGATTTCCCGAGCAGCGATACACGGAGTGGTGGCCGGCGCAGCTCCACGTCATCGGCAAAGGCATTACCCGCCACCATTGCATCATCTGGCCCGCCATGCTGATGGCCTCCGAGTTGGAGCTGCCGCGCACCGTCTGGGCCCACGGCTACATCCACTGGGGCGGCCGCAAGCTCTCCAAATCCGCCGGCGCGCCCGTGACGCTCGACGCCGCCATTCAACGATACGGGCCCGACCCGCTTCGCTACTTCCTGCTTCGTGAAGTGCCGTGGAACGGCGACGCCGACTTCTCGTGGCAGCGCTTCGATGACATCTACACCGCCGAGCTCGCCAACGACCTCGGCAATCTGGCAAATCGCACCATCGGCATGATCAACAAGTACCGAGGCGGCACTGTGCCCGGCGGCGCCACGACCGCGCTGGACAACCGGGCCCTCGCGACCCTCGAGTCTTACCGCCAGGCAATGGACGGTTATCTTCTCCACCAGGGCGCCACGCGGGCGCTGGCCCTAGCCGACGCGGCCAACGGCTTCATCGAGGAGAGCGCGCCGTGGACTCTGGCCAAGGATCCGTCCCGCAGCTCCGAGCTGGACGCCGTGCTCGCCAGTCTCGCCCGTACCTTGGGCCGCCTCGCCATCATCCTCGGCCCCTTCATGCCGACCAAGGGCGGGGAGATTTGGCAAGCGGTCGGCGGCGACGGTGCGACGCCCGGTCTATCCGACTACCCGGCGCTCGATCTGGCGGGCCAAAGCGTGCTGCCACGCGCAGTGCTGTTCCCGAGACCGGAAGACTGAGCAGCCACAGCGGCATGAGGATTCGTCACGCCTGGACGCGGAGCTTCGCCTGCCTGCTGTTGACCGCCTGCTCCGCACCGCCCTCGCCCCGCCCCGCGGTCGTTCCCGACAGCGCCGCCCACAAGCCATCACAACCCGTCGCTGTCGAACCCACCGCCGCGGCCGAGCCGGTCCAGCCCGCGACGCCGGAACCAACTCGAGGAGAACCGGAGCCCGGCGCGGCGACGATCGATATCACACGCACCGTCCGCGTCTGCGCTGGCGGTGACGTGCTACTCGGCAACAACCTCGATACGCTCTGGGCAGGTCGCGCCTCCGCACGTCTCGGCGTAAACGTCGACCCGTTTCCTGATCCCGGCGCACTGCTGGCGCCGCTACGTCCTCTCACCGAGGGTGCGGATCTCGTCCTCCTGAATGTCGAGGGCGCCATCGGTGAAGGGCCGGCCCCATCGAAGTGTCGGCCGGGCTCCACAGCCTGCTACGCCTTCCGCCAACCCGTGCCGGCCGCCGCTGCTCTGGCTCGATTCGCCGAACCCGCGGCCCTCGTCGGCAACGTCGCGAATAACCACGCTCTCGATGCCGGCCTCGAAGGTCATGAAGCCACCATCCGGAACCTCGTCCAGGCCAGCGCCTTCGTCACCGGAAACGACACCCTGCCTGCGCTGGTGGCAACGGGTGCAGGCCGCGACACCATCGCCGTACTCGGCTTCAGCACCTTCCGAGCCGGCCCCGACGCCCGCGATCTCAGCGCGGTTCGCCGCCACGTCGCCCGGGCCTTCGCTCGTTACCGCCGTGTCGTCGTCTCGGTGCACATGGGAGCCGAGGGGAGGGGCGCACAGCGCACCCGCGACGCGACCGAGCTGTTCCTGGGCGAGGATCGGGGTAACCCGGTAACGTTCGCCCGTGCCGCGACAGAAGCCGGCGCCGCCCTCGTCATCGGTCACGGCCCCCACGTACTTCGCGCCGCCGAGTGGCGCGGCGATGCCCTCGTCTTCTATTCGTTGGGCAACTTGCTGACCTACGGACCGTTCAACCAGGCCGACCCCAACGACCGCGGCGGCATCGTCTGCGCGACGATCGATGGGATCGGGCGGGCATCCGAGGCTGCCTTCCGTTCAACCTCTCAGATGCCGCCCGGCATCGTCGCCGCCGACCCTTCCGGCCGGGGCGCGTCGCTGGTGGACTCGCTCAGCGCACTGGATTTCCCGGTGAACGGCGCCCGCGTCTCCTCCGATGGCCGCGTAGAACGGAGGACATCGAACAAAAGATGATGCGTCCATGCCTGATGGTCTCACAGCGCCCGTCGCCCATATGCGTGAGCAGACCGCCTTACCTTGACGCTGCACACGTTATGTCTAGCATTGCTAGCTGATTTCACGTTGACACATAGGCAGCTCGGGCTGCGATCTTCGATCTCGGTCGGTGTTTCCGGCCGTCGGTGGTGCAGTGAACTCACCGGGTAGACCCCGCAGAGGAACAGGTAAAATAGGATGACGAGAGAACTCCGGGCGGCGCTTCTCGCCGCCACGGCGCTCGCTGGGCTCTGGCCGGCGGCGCCGGCAGAAGCGCAGCAGATCCCACGCAGCGAGTACCTTCGATACGTGCCGCTCGAGGTGCCGCGCATCATACGCCAGACGCCGGCGAGCGAACGCCTGCACCTGTATGGCGACCGGGAGAGCGCCGACTACGTCGACGTGGAGCCGGTGGACGGGATCGACGACCGCCGTCACCGCGTGCTAGAGGAGCTGGCGGTCCGCTTCGCCCCGTTCCTCGTGCAGAACTCCGAGGCCATCCCGATGGACCACAAGAAGGTCTGGGGCGGGAGCTAC
The DNA here is from genome assembly GCA_050118275.1 of Gemmatimonadales bacterium. Taxonomy (GTDB): domain Bacteria; phylum Gemmatimonadota; class Gemmatimonadetes; order Palauibacterales; family KS3-K002; genus JASFMO01. The sequence goes on along the minus strand of JASFLD010000291.1, from coordinate 2,180 downwards.
CCATTGCACGTCGACACCTGGAATACGGCGATGGGGCTCGACCTGATCAGGCAAGAGACCGTGTCGTGGATGGAGATCTCGGATGAGCCGTGCAACGGCTACAATCCCTTGGCCGACGACTGTCGTCTGCTCGAGCTCCTGCGCAAGTACAACCCGGAGGACCCGCTGTACGCTGCCGAGCACACCGGCGCCCAGGCAGCCAAGTCGAAGCCATTCGAGGCCCTCTGGGTCGACATGCCGGGAACCGACCCGAAAAGCTGGAAGGACTACTGGCGGAACAATTTCTCGCGCAGGCTCCGCTCCGAGTATCGCGAGCTGATGAAGACTTATGTCCACCCGTTCCTCGAGGACGTGCAGGGACCGGACGGTCGGCAGGGTGTACAGCTCGTCCTCCAGTACTGGTTCTTCTACCCCTACAACGACGGCGGCAACAATCACGAGGGCGACTGGGAGCATATCCACGTCATCGTGACGCCCAGGCGGCTGGTGGAGCGTCCCGCGCTCTCCGAGGCCGACATGCAGCGGCTGCTGAGCGGGGCGTGGCTGAACGCCACGGACGAGAACCAACTCGTTATGAAGCGCGTCGAGTACTACTTCCACAGCAAGGTCGCCAGTCTCGACTTCAGCTCACCCAACGCCTATCTGGAGCGCGCCGAGTGGGAGCGTCAAGCGGACTCGCTGGGCGTCGAGCTATCCGGCGAAGAACTGTTCCGGAAGTACGTGCGCCACATGGCGTGGCGCGACGCCGCCGAGACCGAGATCAATACGCATCCCGTCGGCTACATCGGGGCCGACAACAAAGGACTCGACCAGCTGCTGTCCGCGCCCGGCGGTACCAACCGCGATTCGCACGGCACCTATTTTGCCCCCGGCCTGTTCAAGGACATCGGCCCGGCCGGCGCTTCCGAGACGATCTCCAATAGCTTCGATCACCACAAGTACTTCGCGGGGGACGAAGGAACGCTGAAGCGAATCGATCGCTTCGAGCGCGGCGGGGTCATCTTCCTCGGCGAGCCGCGGCGGGTCGAAGTCGTCCCGGACTACGAACGAGTGATCGACCTGATTCTCACCGACGTCGATGTGCGCAGGGAATGGAGCTGGCTCGTGCTGCCGATGCGCTGGGGATACCCGGCGGTCGTCTCCCCCTTCGCCGGCGTCGTCGCCCACGCAGAGACGGGCAACCTCTCGGTCGTGGGACCCGCCTTCAACTCGGGTTGGAACCGCTCAGGCCAAAATGCCCAGTACAAGGCCTATGTTCCCCAGGTGCTTCCCAGGCTGTTTCCCACCGGCCTGCAGGATGCGTTCGCCAACGATTGGGGTTACTTCAACGCCACGGCGCCGCTGATCAGTTTCCTTCCACCCTTCGACCTCGTATGGCGGGTCGCCGCTGCCCCGGTACGACTCGTCTTGTCGGACCTTGACCCGACCATGTATCCGAGCGAGACGATTCCCTTCCGTTTCGTGGGACTGGACGCTGGCGTATCGCTGCAAGACGTGCCCAGCGACTACCAGGAGCTGTTCTACAATCCCAATCAGATCAATGGCATTCTGCTCGGTCTCGTCCAGCATTTGGTCGAGCAGGGGCTCGATTCGACTACTGCCGCAACGAGCTCGACCGAGTCGATCGAGTCGGTCGCGGCCCCGTTGTTTCGTATCCAGCTGTTTCTCGGTGGCAAGTTCACCAGTACGAACTCCTTGATTCACTTCCGCACTCGGCTGACCAGCGTGGCCCATTTCAACAACATTGACGACTTCACCCTCTCGGGCCAGTTGAATTGGTGGGAATACGTGGGCAGCTTGCGGTACGGCGTGCTGACCGGTTCCATCCAACCTTATGTCAAGGCCGGTTACGGGCTCAGCTGGTATCGACTGGAGAACGTGTCCACAAACGGCCAGCCGATCGACGTCCCAAACTCGAAGTGGGTTCGGAAGCCCAGTTTCTTCGATAATCTGCTCCCCAACACGTGGCACATCGGAGCCGGCCTCGAGCTGCTGACGATCAAGGGCTATGGGGGAGTGCCGGGCGGGCTCGACTTCAGCCTTTCGGGCGAGTGGCTCTACTTCACCAACAAGCTGGGCCTCGATCAAACCGGGGTGGCGATCGAAGAGATCATCCGGCTGGGACTATCCGCGGACCAGATCCCTCGTGAACGATGGATCGGACGCAACGTTTTCAACCT
>JASFLD010000290.1:0-5911 GCA_050118275.1 Gemmatimonadales bacterium | reverse complement strand
TGCTAGGCCAAGCTCGTAACCGTTCTCCGCTAGCATCTTCGACAGAGCACGTCCGATACCGGTACTGCTTCCGATCACGATTGCCTTATTCATGGACCTGATTCATAGGCCGGCTGGCATGGAGGCGTCAAGCGACTTCATGCTTTGGAAATCTCACCGGCCTGCTAGATTGTTCTTCATGTATCGATTCGAGGACTTGAAGCTACCGGCCCCGCTCATCGCCGATCTGCGCGAGCTCGGATTCCGTGAACCGTCCGCGTTGCAGCGAGAGGCAGTGCCCGCCATAGCGCGCGGCACGACCGTGGTAGGGGTCGCTTCGGCAGGCAGCGGCAAGACGTTGAGCTACGGCCTAGCCCTCGCTAACCGTCTGGACACCGCCGTGTCCGGCCCGCAAGCGTTGGTGCTGAGACCTACCGACGACCGGGCAGCGGCGACGGCGGAGGCGCTTTACGAGCTTCTGCACGGCCGAGGTCTGGCGGTTACCGTGGTTCGTCCGCAGGCGAGAATCAGTGCGCACATCGTCGTCGCCAGTCCTTCCGCCCTACTGGCTGCGATCGAACACTCCGCCATTAAGCTGGACGGTTTGAGAACCCTGGTCGTCGACGGCCTATCCGCGATGGTCGAGCTCGGCGCGCTCGATGCCTTGGAGACGCTGACCTCACAAGTTCCCAAGGACGCGCAACGGGTGCTGTTGACCTCTGAGCTCAACCCGCCGGCGGATGATTACATCGAGCGGCACGCACGTCGTGCCCGGCGGCTGACCTATCTGCCGGCCGATGCGCCGGCCCTGCCCGAAGCCGTCTTGGAGTACTGCGCCACGCCGCGCGCCTTATGGTTACCCGCTCTAGCTCGCGCTCTGGAGGTGCAGACGGCAAAAGGTGCCCACGACTCGATCATTCACTGCCGATTCCAACGCGAGGCAGAGTCCCTCTCCGCGGCGCTTACCGTTCGCGGCTTCGATTCCACCCACAGCGCGGCCACCCTTCGGGTTGGCGTCGAGGCGGTGGCCGTACCCGATGCCGAGCCGGCCGCTCGCCACTTCTGGTGGGGCGCACCTATGGATATCGAGGGCCTTCTACCAGGCATGCAAGAGTCACCCAAAGTCGTCACGTTCATCGAACCGCGCGAGCTTGTCCATCTACACCGCATGGCCAGCACGTTAGCCGTGCGACTGACTGCCGCAAAGCTCGCGCCGCCGACAGAAGCCCACCGCTCCGCTCAGCAGACGCGAGACCAGATCCACGAGGCGATCAGGACGCGCGATCTCGAGCCTTACCTGCTGCTCATCGACCCGCTGCTCGAAGAACACTCGGCAGCGGAGGTCGCCGCCGCGGCCACCGCCCTCCTCCGCGAACGAGCCCCCGAATCACCGGCGAAACCGCTACCCGCCTGGACACGCCTGTATTTCGGCGTAGGCCGGCGCGATGGTGTCAGACCAGCCGATTTCGTCGGCGCCATCACCGGTGAATCGCCGGTGACCGGCGATCGCATCGGACGGATAGAGATCAGAGATACGTATTCTTCGGTGGAGGTCGCCGCTTCGGTGGCCGATCAGGTCATCAAAAGCCTGGCGAGGGCGACAATTCGGGGGAGACCCGCCAGCGTGCGGGTATTCAGAGAGTAGCCGCGCGCGTCGGGGCGGGGCGGGGCGGGGACGGATGACCCGCTGCCGGGTCACCCTCCCCCCATGTTACGGTCGAAACGCTACTTCAAACCGTCCTTCAGACCCTTGCCCGGGCGGAACGCCGGCGAATTGGAAGCCGGGATCTGGATGGTCTCGCCAGTGCGCGGATTGCGGCCCGTGCGGGCTCCGCGACGCCGAGTCTCGAACGTTCCGAACCCGGTGATCTGGACCTTCGCACCCGTCTTCAGCGTGTCCGCGATGATTCCCTTGTCCACATCGAACAGGGCATCGACCGCGCGACCAGCGTCCGCTTTGCTCAGGCTGGTGGCCGAAGCGAGTTTGTCGATGAGCTCAGTTTTGTTCACCACAAGCTCCTTTCAGGAAGTTGTGAGAGAATGGGATACAGGGCGAAGCCGGCTCTACTGTAAGACGGAAACCTGCGAATCGTCAAGGGAAAAACTAGGTATCATGCCAACTTTCGGACGGATCGTCGTTTCCCGAGGCCGTCGCTCACGCCCGTCGGCCGGGGGGCAGTGTTTGTAATTCATTCTAGCGCAGCAGCTTACGCGGCCCGCCCGCCATTGCCGCTTTCGTAATGTAACAAAGACTACATTCACCGAGCCCCTTCATCTCGAGGCCTGAGATTGGCACGATTCCGCCGAAATTGCGGGCGAACCGCCTGAGCGCGCCAAGAGAGCACACTGGCGTTCGGGCCCGGAAACCGACGCCATCCGGCTCCGCAGCCAGGACCCTCGCGCCGGATTGTAGGGCAACCTGACGGAGCAGGATTCTTGACGCTTCGTGTTCTACCCGAGAGATTCGTACGAGTCTTGCCGATTCGGCCCGTCCGAGCCGAGCGCGTCTCCGCTCGATCGAACGAACCCGACGACAAGACACAATGCCGCCCTCGGCTTCTAGATGAAAAACCACTCGCGGGTTAGACTACGGCGTGCTCGCTCAAGAATCGTTGATGCGCGTGACGACGCGCGCGGTCGGGCTGGCCACACTCGGGTCACTGCTCCTTGCGGCAACCTCGGGCGTCGCAGCCGGGCAAGACGTCGAGATGCTCGGCAGGATCCACGGAATACGGCCACCGCCGGGTTACTACGATGTCCTCGCCCGCGACCCCAACGCCTACCGATTCCAAGAAGTCTGGACGCGCCTGGGCCGTCGGGTCATGGAACGGCGGTTCGCCCTGACGAAGGTCAGCGACTTCGCCGCCCTCAACGCCCACTTCGACGCCGGGAGGCCGTCCGTCGCCGCAGCGCAAGCGTCAGGCTCGGCCGTCGCCGGAGCGCTGCGCATACCGGTCCTGGCGGGCGTCTTCTCGGATAGTACACACATCTTCCTGCCGGACACCGCTTCCCTGCGAAACCGACTCTGGGGTACAGCAGCGGCGCCGCCCTATTCGGTCACGACTTTCTACGCCGAGATGTCGAATGGCTTGATGCAGATCACCGGCGACATCATCGGCTGGTTCGCAGTGGACAGCACGAGCACCTGGTACGAAGGATCGAACAACGGCCTCGACCCGACGACCGATCACACGGGCGACCTCATCCGAGAGTTGCTGGATGCCGCGGATCCTCTCGTTGACTTCCGCAACTACGACAACGACAACAACGGTAGGGTCGACCTCATCGCCGTGCTGCACCCGCTGAAGGATGGCGCTTGCCGCACGACCCATCTGTGGGCGCACCGCTGGGTCTATTCGGCCTGGGCCGGCGGTCCCTACGTATCCAACGACGGCGTGACGGTCAACGACTACCTGATCCAGTCGGCCGTGGGCGGATCGAGCGGCTGCGACTCGACCCTGATCATGCCGATCGGCACACTGTCGCACGAACTGGGGCATGGGATTGGGCTTCCGGACCTTTACGACCTGAGTGGGACCACGAACGGGATCGGGCACTGGGGTCTGATGGGCTCGGGGAACTGGAACGTGCAAACGAGTCCGGCCCACATGGCGGCCTGGTCGAAAAGTATGCTCGGCTGGATCGTCGTTGACACGCTCAGCGATTCGGGCAGGCCGGAAGTAGCGGCGCTTCATCCCGTCGTTTCCAACGATACGGCGCTGCATGTTTCGATCGAGGGAACGAGCGAATATTTCCTGCTGGAGAACCGCCAGCGCGTCGGTTCCGAAACAGCATTGCACGGCGAGGGGCTGGCTATCTGGCACGTGGATCCCGACTTGATCCAGGCGCGCTTGTGGAGCAACACGGTGAATTCGGTGGAGCCACATGGACTCGACCTCGAGCAGGCGGACGGACTCGACGACCTGGGTAACAAAGAGAACCGAGGGGACGAAGGTGATCCATACCCGGGTTCGACGGGCAACACGGAATTCTCTACCATCACACTCCCCGACTCGAAGCTGAATGGCGGCTCGGACTCCGGAGTCCGCATCGATAGTATCACGCTGAATACCGACAAGAGCATCGCATTCCGAGTGAGCTACTTCCTGGTCAAAGAGCGACTGACGACAAGCGTCGGGGCCGGCACGTACGTGATCGTGGATGGAGCCGCAGAAGATGCCCCCCACGATACTGATTGGGTGTTCCCGGGCGTTCGCGAAATCAGCGTCCCTTCCCTGCAGGGCGATACGCTGGTCCGCCACGGGTTCCGGTCCTGGAGCGACGGCGGCGAACGAACCCACACCGTCACGGTCGACGCGATTCCCGATACGTTCACGGCGAACCTCGAAACCGAGCACCGCCTGCGAGCGATGAGCGACGCACACGGCACTGTGACCGGCCTCGACGTCAGCCTGGATGAGAGCGGTATCGCCTGGCTCCCTCCCACCGCGCAGGCGACACTCGTCGCGGCGCCGGTCAGCCAAGGGTATCACTTCGCCGCCTGGACGGGTGACACGACATTCACGCGCGACACGCTCGTGCTGGCCATGTCCAAACCGCACACCGTTGAGGCCCGTTTCGCGCTCCCGGTCGCGATCCAAACCCAATCGCTGGCGAACGCGGTCATGGGCGCCGGCGGCTACGCGGACACGCTCATCGCTACGGGAGGGCTGGGTAGCTACACGTGGTCGCTGGTCGAGGGCGCGCTGCCGACGGGCTTGAGCCTGGACGGTGCCAGCGGGTCAATTTCAGGGACCGCAGTCGAGGACGGGTCGTTCGAGATCGTCGTGCAAGCCGTCTCCGGGGCCCTTTCAGCCCGGGATACGGTCAATCTCACCGTCACGCGACCCATATTGGCACTGAACGCTGTAGTGGATCAGCTGCTTGGCACCGCCGTTTCACTGACGCCGGACGAGCGGCGTTTCCTCGACTTGATCGGTAACGAAAACGGTCGTTTCGACATCGGCGACTTCCGCGCCTTCCTGCAGGAGAGCGGGATCTCCGTCGCGCCCGTTCTGGCCGACCTCACCGAGCCCCCTTCGAAGGCTGCTGACCGGGAGGAGGGACAGTGAGCGGCCGGCGAGTGCTTTGGGTCTGGTCGCTGACGATCATGTCGGCAGCGTTCGTGGTGGGCTCCTGCGGCGACGACGGAACGGGGCCGGCTCCGCTGTCCGGACCGCTCACCGTGACGTTATCGAGCACGGCCGGCCCTGGCGCGGCCTTCCTGTTCAGGGTCTCGGGCGAGGGAATCACCGCTCCGCAAGCGATTAACCCGGGACACCGGTTGTTCACGAATTTGGCTGGCGATACGCTGACGGTGGCCGTCATCGGCTCGATCGCAGCCGGCGAGCTTCTGCGATTCGACGTCCCGGATGTCAATCGAGCCGCCTCTTACCGAGTCAGTTTGCAGGGGGTCGCGGGCAGCGACAACTCGCTGCTACCCCTCAGTGCGTTCAGCCTGAAGATCGTTCCGTAGCCAGCCCCCGGCAGCGCCGCGATCAGCGCATCTGCGCGTCGATCCGGACGATTCGGGGATCTTTGCCGATGACGGCCCCGCCGGCGGCGTTGTCCAGCCACCCGCGAACCGTCGTCGCACTCAACACCGTGTCAACGCGGAATCCATTCCGCTCCAACCATTCGAGATCGGCCGGCTCGACAGCGCGAACGAACTCGATGAGCATCCAGTTTCTCATGCCGCTGCGATCGCCTTCGGCCGCCGGAGGGACCGCCTGAGTTCGCGCCGCCACATCGCTAGCCGCAGGTCGCTCCGCAGCCGATGTCTCCACTCCGCCCGGCGGCCGACCGGAAGGTTGACCCGCCACGTCCGCTGCCGGTGTCGCCGTGTCGCCGGGCTCCGTCACTTGGCCGGACTGTGTAGCTGCCCGCGGTTCGGCCGCCCCGATAGCCGAAGCCGGCCGGGACTGCTGCTCAT
>JASFLD010000289.1:0-5927 GCA_050118275.1 Gemmatimonadales bacterium | reverse complement strand
CGGTACGTTCAGATCCAGTTGCCCTGCGGGATGCGGATTGAGCGTGTATTGGATCTCACGCGCTGCCGCGCCCAACTGTCGATCGGACGCGCTCGCACGCACCAACCGATACATCCGCAAGAAGTCCTTCGGCCTCAGCATCTCAGGCTGAGGAAATGTCAGTTGGTAGATCGGATCCGTTGGTACTTGCGACCAATCGATGAGATATTCGATCACGTAGTCGTTGACCCGGAACGGCAATACCGCCGCCACCGCCTTCATCGCGGCCCGTTCCTTCTCCGACATCCGCTTCAGTTGCGGGATCCGGTCGATGTCCTTGGCTGTGTATGCCCTGTATCTTCTTGCAGCTTTGGCGATAGCCAGCCTCCTCTTGTGGTCTTGCCCTTCGAATCGCATCGTCGCCTCCTTCTCCAGGTGGGAGGCCACCTGTGACACGTCGGCACCCGCGCTGCGTATCGGGCCTCGAGGGAGTAGCCTATGTCTAATGTCGCCGATTTCGCCCGACTCGGGGCGTCATGCCAACGAGGTGTCGACCGCGCGTCGTAGCCGCCCAGCCGACGGGAGTCATGTGATCTGGTTTACAAAAACCAGCGCACTGTCGGGAAGCGCTTAAACTTGCACACCGGCCGCCTGAGCTGCTCCTCCGCCCAGTGCGGTGCGCCGTCCCTTCGTATTAAAAGATAACCTGTTTGACCATGCCGAGGCAATCTGTTGGCTGCGTGCGCCGCTCCACCAAGTGCCCCGCTGCGCCCGGAGCGGTGGCGGCCGATGCTGGCGGTTCCTACTTTTTCCCCCCGTGTGACATATTGTCACGGCGCGGCCTGCGAGCTCGCCAAGGGTGATTCCTGTAAGTTGTTGTGCTACAAACCATTAGGATGTCCGACCCCCTGGGCCTGGATGATGCTGAGCACTGTGGAGTCGGATCTATTCTCAGCCCCCTTGGTGATGAACCCTATCGACTCTAACCCGATCGAGCGAGAGAGAGGAAATGAGCACAGAACTAGCGACCAAAGCAGCCAGCGCCGAGGACCTGAACCCCTTCCACATTGCGCAGCAGCAGTTCGACCACGCCGCGCGCTACATTCCGGAGCTCAAGGCCGGCCTGATCGAGTTCCTGAAGCGACCCGACCGTATGATCACCGTCGAGTTCCCCATCGAGACGGGGGAGGGCGTGGTGAAGAACTATGTCGGCTACCGGTGCGTGCACAACCGGGTGAGAGGCCCGGGCAAGGGTGGGATACGTTACCATCCCGACGTCACCTCCGACGAGGTGCGAGCGCTGGCCTCCTGGATGACCTGGAAGTGCGCGGTGCTCGACGTGCCGTTCGGCGGTGCCAAGGGCGGCGTCATCTGCGATCCGAAGCAGCGCACCAAGGACGACCTGCGGAAGATCACGCGACGATTCATCGCCGAGTTGGGTGATGCGATCGGTCCCTACACCGACATCCCGGCGCCGGACGTGAACACGAACCCGGAGACTATGGCCTGGATCTTCGATACCTACGAGATGATGCATAAGGGTCGCAACAATCTGGGCGTCGTGACCGGCAAGCCGGTGAACATGGGCGGCTCGCTGGGTCGCAACGAGGCCACGTCGCGCGGCTGTTTGTTCTGCACCCAGCAAGCGCTGTCCCGCGGTATCGTCGACGGTTTGAAGTCGGTGAAGGGCGCCACGGTTGTGGTGCAGGGCTACGGAAACGCGGGTGCCATCGCGGCGCAGCTGTACGCCGAGCAGGGGGCGAAGATCATCGCGGCGAGCGACTCGCGGGGCGGCATCTACGAGCCGGACGGGCTGGATCCGCTGGACGTGCTGCGGCACAAGAAGGAGACGGGCTCGGTGGTGGGCTATCCGGGCGCGAAAGAGGTGAGCAACGAGGAGATTCTGGAGATCCCGTGCGACATCCTGGTGCCGGCGGCGTTGGAGAACGTGATCCGGGGCGACAACGCGGACCGGATCCAGGCGAAGGTGATCGCCGAGGCGGCGAACGGGCCGACGACGCCGGCGGCGGACGAGATATTGCTCGCGAAGGGCATCCCGGTGCTGCCGGACATTCTGGCGAACGCGGGCGGCGTGACGGTGAGCTACTTCGAGTGGGTGCAGAACAACGAGAACGAGCAGTGGGAGGAGGACGAAGTCAACCTCAAGATGCATGTCAAGATGGAGCGGGCCACCGATGCGGTGATCGACAAACAGAAGGAGATCAACGGCTCACTCGACGCGCTGACAGACGAAGGCCGGAAGCGGGGGCTCGACGGCGATCCGTTGCCGCCGGTGGACCTGCGAACGGCCGCCTACGTGCTGGCGATCAGCCGCGTCGCTCGAGTGACCCTGGAACGCGGCATCTGGCCCTGAGTTGGAGCGCTGGGGCCGGCATATCAAGCCGGCCCCAGTCACCAGCGCGCCGCTACCCGCCCACCGCCACACTCCGCTGCGCCGATATTCTTCCCAACGTTGCCGCGATGCCGTAGGCCGCCGCGGCTGTGAGGAATAGCGCTTTGGAGCCCAACTCCAATGCGATGAGCGCCGCCAGCGGCGTTGCCACCACCGAGGCGAAACCGTTGGCCGACCATGCCCACGCGACACCTTCGCCCCCTATGCCCGCCAGGGACCGCAGACCCAGAGGAAACGGCAACCCCATCAAAAACGCCAGCGGCGCCAGCACCAGCAACGCCGCGACCAGCCGCAGACCCAGCTGACCCGGCTGCACCAGGTGTACCACGGAGAGCAGCGCCGCAGCATAGCCGACCAGTAGAACCGTCAGGATCGCGGCCGTCCATGGCAGACGGTCAACGTCCAATCGATCGGACCACGCGCTTCCAGCGCCAGAACAGACGAGAAACGCCGCAAGTACCGCCGCGACGGCGTAGACCGGGTGACCCAGCAGAAGGCTCAGCTGCTGGATCGCCGCCATCTCCGCCGCCAGATAAGCGTATCCGATGGCGGCGAAGTAGCCGATCAACCGCGCCCCTGACTGCGGACCTCCCGATCGCAGGCGAACCAACGCGGGAAGAATCATCAGCAGTCCGGCCAACACCACACTCTGCGCGAACGTCGCGAACAGCGTGATGTACCCCCACTCGGCGAATGCCAGCCAATTGCCCCGCTCGACTCCCAGAAAATCTCCTATGGAGTTGACGCGCAGAAAATGATGAAAATACGGACGCTTATCCTCCAGCGGCTTTACACTGAAGACGTACGATGCGGCGAAGCGCGCAGCGCTGTCCCTGCCTACGGTCGCTGCGACCGACGCGTCAAACAGCACGGGCGGATCGAGGATGTTGTAGACAGGTTGTGGGGCGCCCAATCCGGGGAACCAGTCGAGGTCGAAGCTCCGTTCCGCAGCCCACCGCGAGAGCGCCGCGATCTCCCGCTCGCTGAAGCCGGCAGGTTTCACCAGCACCGTACCCGTCGCCCAACTGCGTAGTACCACCAACCCGCGGGCCACCGACGCGGGTGCCCGGCGCCGTAGCGCTTCCGCGGCCGTGAGGATCACCCGAACGTTCTCGCGCGGCGGAACCGTGATCCAACGAGTGATGGCCAGGACACCACCTTCACTCAGCAGCTCGAGATACCGGGAATAGGCCTCCACCGTATGGAGGAAATCTTCGTTCAGCGCGTGCACGCCGCCAGCGGAGGTGCCGAAGGCGCGGCCCGCGCCGAGCGTGATCAAATCGAACGTAGCGTTGGAGCGGGCCACGTAGCCCCGCGCATCGCCGACGACCCATTCGACGTCGGCCTCGATTCCCAACGCCGACGCCCCTGCTCCCCAGCCGCTCAGCTTGGCCAGGTCCGGGTTCAGTTCAACCGCCGCAACGCGACGCGCCCCGTGCGCCACCGCGTTCCAGATCTCCGTGCCGCCTCCCGCTCCCACTACGAGGACGCTGTCCCGGCCACCCAGTGCATACGGCGCCGCCGAAGGCAGCCAGTCCAGGATATCGAGACTGCGTCGTCCGTCCCAAGCACTCGCCGCACCGGCCAACTCCGCGTCGACGAACAGAGCCGTCTGGCGCGGAAACTCGCCCGCATAACCGAGCGAAAGTCCGGGCGCGTAACGAAACGCCGCAGCCTCCACCGCCACCACCCACCCCACGGGGCTGGTGCTTTCGGCGATGCGCCGCGCCTCCGGGAACGACTCGACCTGGGCCAGCCCTTTGTAGGGAATGATCTCGAGAGTCCAAAGCGGTCGGACGAAGACCGCGACCGCCAGAGCCGCGCAAGCCCACGCCGCAACCCGCTGCCGGCCGTGCGCGCCGCGAACAGCGCTTAGAGACCCACAGGCAGCGATGATCACCGGCAAGGCAACGGCCCGGACCGGGAGCACCCACCACAGGATCCCAACCGCGACGGCCGCGCCGAGTCCCGAGCCCAGAAACGAGGCCCCATAGGTCCAGCCGGGACGCTCGCGCTCGAGCGTGATGGCCAGCAGGATCGCCAGCGCTGCCACGCCGAACGGTAGGGCCAACAGAACGTAAACCGCAGCCAGGCGTGGCCACTGCCGAGGATCCCAGAGCAGCAGAACGGAATCGAGCGGGATCAGCTGAACGAGAGTCACGCTGGCGACCAGAGTCGGCGGCACAAAGATCGCCGTCCAAACGAACCACCGACGCGATGCTTCCGCTTGCGGCCGCACCAAGGCCAACCACGTCCCGCTGGTGCCGAACCCGAGCATGGCGATGCTGATCGCCATATAAGCGAAGTGATGAAATTGCTCAATGGCGAACACCCGCACCAGCAGGACTTCGTAGGCCAAGGTGCTGGCCGAGAGGAAGGTGACGGCAAGTGACTTCGAGTATCTGGTCACACCAGTCAGCGGGGTCCCTTCAGCATCGGCACGAACCGGACCGGGAGAAGGTGACGGGTCCGAACACCGCCATCCGTGTCCTTTTCGACGAGTATCAGGTTCTGCACGCCGTACACACTGCCGACCGGAATCACCATGCGTCCGCCGGGCTCGAGCTGCTGCACGAGGGCCGGCGGAATGTGACCGGCCGCCGCCGTGACTATCACAGCGTCGAAAGGAGCTTCCTCGGCCCAACCGTAGTGGCCGTCGCCGTGACGCACTGTCACGTTCTCGTATCCGAGTCGCGCCAGTCGGGCGCGAGCCTGTGTCGCCAGAGCCTCGAAGATCTCCACACTGAAGACTTGACAACCGATCTCCGCCAGGACGGCCGCCTGGTAGCCGGAGCCGGTGCCGACCTCGAGCACTTTCATACCCGGGCTGACCTCGAGGATCTCCGTCATGTAGGCGACGATGTACGGCTGCGAGATCGTCTGACCGTAGCCGATGGGGAGTGGTTGATCAGCATAAGCCCGACGCTGGTGCTCCTCGGGAACGAACTCGTGGCGTGGCACAGTCCGCATCGCCGCGAGCGTGGCCGAGTCTTCGACTCCGTAGGCAGCGATGAGATCGACCATGTCGAGGCGCTGGCGCCCGAACCGATCGGTCGGAGCCTCCTGGCCAAGGAGCGCCGCGGCGCCGGCGGCCGCAAAGAGCATGACCACCGGTACAGCGACCACGCGGCGATGAGCCTCGCTGATACGGAAGAGCATGGTGGACCTCCCCGCGCAACTTCGCTACGACCGAACCTGCGTCAAGGCTAGAGACTAGTGACGCCCCCGACTAGTCTGCAGCTGCCCGCACCGCTTGCCGACGCGGCCGGCGTGCGTACGCGGCGATCTTGCGCTCGAGCGCCTCGCGCATCAAGAGTCCGGGCGAGGTAGACTCTAACTCCGTATAGTACTCCGCCCGATCGACGACCTCGCCGATCAGCACCGCCCCGAGAACGAAGTATCGCCAATCCGCCGGTTGCAGCAGCCAAAGCGCGAGCGGCAGCACGAACCCCAACGCAAGCCGCGTCGCAGTCACGCCCGGGCGGACCGGTCGGTGGCCTTCGATGAATCGCAATTTCCTGAAGACGTAGAGCGT
>JASFLD010000288.1:0-5942 GCA_050118275.1 Gemmatimonadales bacterium | reverse complement strand
TGGGAGCGACGGCGACGCGTGCTAGAACGCCTCGCCGATGTTGATGTAGAAGCCGCTCGACTCGACGTCGAAGCCCCAAGCGAAATCGGCACGGATTTGCACGCCCTCCGCTTCCTGAATCAGGAAGCGGAAACCGAATCCGGCAGCCGGGTGGAACGCATCGACGCGCAGACCACCCAAGTCCGGCGCGACCTGACCGGCCGAGGCGAACGCGACGGCCCCTAGCTTCCACCAGACAGGCGCCCGGTACTCGGCCTGGAACGCCAGCAAGTCTTTGTCGCGAAAGCGCCCTTGGTAGTATCCCCGCAGCAGAGCGTCGCCCCCCAGCTGAGGTAGAATATCGAAGGGCGGATCCCCGCCGATACCGTTGCCCAACGCCCGCAAAGCCAGGTCGTGGCTCTTGAATACGGCCATGTACCTTCGAAGATCGATGGTGACGGTGAAGTAGTCGTAGTCACTCCCGATGGCGCCGTCGAACAGCATCGCCCGGATCTGGTGGAAGCTGGACGAGCGCGGATACCACGTGCTCTCACGCGTATCTCGCAGCAGCAACAGTCCAGCACCGACGACCCGACCGTCTTCGGTGCCCGGTATCATTCCGCTGTCGATCAGCCCGCCATTCAGCACCTCTTTCAGCTCTCGGTAGGCGAACTGCGTCGTGATTCCGGCGTACCAGCCGCGCCGCAGCCGGTGCTGCGCTTCGAGAGTGAGGTTGAAGGAGACCGGCGTGTAGTCTTCTTCCAGCTCGTCCGGCGTGTCGTTCCCGATCCCCCAAACCTTCGTGGGGAACTTCGAGAACGACAGCTCGCCGATGAAGCGGTAGCTCCCGCTCGCCGGATACAGCTCGGTCTGCACGGCCACGATGATCTGGCTCTTCGTCGTGTAGATTCCTATTGCCGAGACGGCCGACGGGAGCCGACGCTCCTCGGAGTCTCCCGCTCGACCCAGGTGGAACAGGTAGACGCCGCTCAACCCGAAACCGACGCCGGTCTCCGGTTGGTAGAAGACGACCGGTAACGGGATCAGCGACGTGCGGCCATCCGGCTCCACGGCCGCCGTGTCGGACGCCAGCGTGTCGCGCGCTTGGCCATGGGCAAGCTCGGGTGCCGAGGCGAAAAGCAGCGCTGTGAGGATCGCCACCGCACGACTCGCGCAATGGCCGGACACCGCGGCCCCGCTCATCGCGTCCTCAGAAACGGCAAGGGATCGACGACACAATAGTCCGGCGACTCCACGACCAGGTCGCGCAGGATCTTGATGTGACCCTGCCCGTAGATCACAAAGATGCGGTCATCCGGCGAGTCGGTGATGCGAGTCAAATTCGCGAAGATGCGGATATTGCGCTTGTACCAGTCTGCTACCATGTCGGCGCCGGCGTAGTTCTCACCATCGACGATGCGGGCCAAGACCTCGATGTATGGTTGATGCGCTAATTCGATGAACTCCGGTCGGTTCATCTCATGCAACGTCTCCGCGACCGTCCCTTCCTTCAGCCAGCGGGCCATCGTTTCAATGGCGAAGTTACCGAGCGAGTCGAGGGCCATCATCTTGCGCTGAAACTCCGGGTGGGCGCCGACGATGGGACCAAGACTCTCGAAGTTCATCCTCAGACTTACATCTATCGGGTAGACCTGCGTGTGTCCCAGCTTCGCGGCGAGCCGAAACCCGATCTGTTCACTCTCCCCACGCCCAAGCTCGTGCTCCCCCAGCACGAAGGCTCCATAGCGCTCGATCGTGGCGCTGTCCCCGTACGGCGCCTCTACCGCGACCTTGGTTGGACCGAACTCCATCAACTTATCGACCAGCGCTGCTATCTCTTCCTGGCGCTGGGGCGTTCTGACGTCATCGGCCTGCAGATTGAAACCGTCGAGACCGGGGTTCGACATGTGGTAGCTGCCTACCATTAGAACTTCGACTCGCTGGTCGTCAGCCTGACAATGCGCCGGCGGCATCGTCGGGACCTGAGCAGCCAGGTGATCGGGCCTCAACCCTGCCGCGACTATGAAGCTCGTCGCGGCAATCCGCATCAATACCGTACCGCGCAGCGCACAGATTTCCAGCTTCGTCACACCCGGCCCCTTTCCTTGCCCGGAGTGCGAGCACCCCACCTCGTCCGGACGCAGTAGAGCACTCCCAACAGGACGACATCGCGGTTTTTCGATTTCGCGAGAATTCAACTTCGTGAGAATTGCGTGGTAATATAATACAGTCGGCCGGTGGGAGTCCCGCTCGTGCAGGCGAGCCTCGATCCGCGGCCACTGATTTCCGTCGTTTCCCGGCGCTGGCGGCCGGTAACGGGTCGGCTGGTCTTGTGGCCGCGTCCTGGGCGCGTCTGGCAGAGCTTTTGACTGCAGCCCTGCTCCACCTGTGACGCCTGTACCGGGTCGACGGACATCGCGCGCCGCGCCGGCAGCAGGCTGGCTGCTAGAGCGACGCCGGCAAGGAAGATGGGCGCCGACAAGAACGTAGCCGGATCCAGAGCCGCTACGCCGAACAGGCTGGCGGGCGCCGGCAAACGAGCTTCGATTGTTGAGGGACTATTGTGACCGCGACAGCCAGATGTCGACTTTCACTTGGCTGGGAGCAAAGGGCTTTCAGTATGGGTCAGCGTGGCTAAGACTTCTTGCTAAATGACCTCGAGGGCTTCGGTCTTCACCCAACCCACTTTCCCGTCCTCCAGCACGATCTCGACCCAATCCTCCGAGCGCTGATCGATCCGCACCTTCGTTCCCTCGTGAATCGTGAAGACCTGCAAGGCGCGGTCGTCGCTCGGCGCGCTCTGCACCGGCGTCTCCTCGGCCATGATGATCGCCTCCTCTGGCTCACCGATCTCCAGTTCGCGTACGGCGAGGTTGATGCCCAGGATGAGCGTGACAGTCGCGGCGCCGATGGCAAGCCAGCGCGCCCAACGCGCCACCACAGTTCCGCGTCTCAAGATCATCACGACCAGCCCCGCCACCGCCGCGCCATAGCCGGCGCCGACCGCCAGCACCAGCCAGCCTCGCGGCAGCAGACCAACCCACCACTCGACGGCGCGGACCAACCAGAAGCGCGGCAGCGGCGTGACCTCGTCCACGGTCAGCGAACGCGCCAGCTCGAGATTGGCTCGCACGTCTGCGTCACCCGGTGCCAGACGCCGCGCCCGCTCGTAGTGGAGGATCGCCTCGCCCAGCTGGCCCAGCTTGAAGTAGGCGTTGCCAATGTTGTAGTGAAGCGCAGCGCTCTCCAGCCCCGAATCGATGATCCGCTGGTAGTTGTCGAGCGCCGCCTGATAGTCGCCCTGCTGATATAGACGGTTGCCATCCTCGAAGAACCTCTCTTGAGGCCGCGCCTCCGCCAGCGACGACATGGCAAGCAACAGGATCACGAGCACCCGGTACCGTCGCCTCATCGGGACAGCTCCCCGTTCAACCTCGTCATCGCCTCGGCCGTTCGCTTCAGAAACGCGTCCATCTCCTCCAAGCTCGACTCCGCCGGAGCGAACCGCTGCCGATCACACTCGGAGAGACAGGCGAAGTACTCGCCCACCGCTTCATCCGAGACCTCTCGCGCCGCCAGTCGAGCCCGCGCTTGCTCTCCAATCAGGCCCGCCTCCGCCAGATTCAGCTTGTCCGCGAGGAACCCCTCCAGGGCGCGGGCGACCTCGGCGTAAAACTCGCGCGTGGTGCTCGGGGACTTCAACGCACGGACTCGGCCCAGCCGTTTCTTCGCCACACGTCCGGCACGTCGATGCCGGGCGTAGGCGACATCGCCCTCGAGACGGTCACGGTGACGGCGGAAGCCGACCGCGCCGCCTACAGCGATGAGGGGGACCAGCAGCACGATCCAGAAGTCCGGCCGGCCGAAAAGGCTGCCTTCGATCGGCCGAAACGACGGCGTCGCTATGTGGATGAACCGGATATCTTGACGGAGCGGTTCGATGCCACCGCGCCGAAGCCCGCCGACGACCGGACCTTCTACGGCGGTGCCCGTGACCTCGATGGCAAGGGGCTCGCTGGTCGCGGTCGCGTATTCCCGGCGCCTCGTATCGAAGTAGCTCACTTCAATGGCCGGAATCGTCTTCCGACCGGGTGACCGGGGCAGCAAGACGTACTCGAAGGTCTTGCTGCCAGCTATCCGGTTGCCCTCGCGATCGATCCGCTCGGAGACATCTGGCGGATACACCTCGAAATCAGCCGGGAAATCGATGACCGGCTCGGACAGCGACCGGACGTTCCCTTCCGCCTTCATGGTCACCCGCAATGTGACCGCTTGGTTCGTCTCCGTCTGCGTCTTGTCGAGCGAGGCACTGACATCGAGCCCGCCGACGAAACCGCTGAAGTCCTCAGGTTTGCCCTCCTCCGGCAGCGGAAGCACCTCGATCTCGATAGGTTCGGATGCCAGTCCCACAGGGACTCGCCTGGCAAACATGGACTCGGAAAAGAAGTCCTCGAAGAGGTCGCGTGGCTGCCGACGCACGCGAACCTGCGCTTCGACGGCCAAGGATTCGACCGTTCGCGCGCCCGGCCCAGTCGGGAAGAGGGCGACCTTGCGGATCGGAGCGGTCGCGTATTGAACGCCGTCTCGAATCACCCGGTCGACCGTTGGGGACCCCGACTCCGAGAGATCTTCCACCCAGAAACCCTTCGTTGTGGGCAAGCGGGTGATGCTATACGAGTCGACGTTCACCCTCGTGTAGATTCGGTACTCGACGATCACGGGCTCGTTCTCGTATACGCTGCGTTTGCTCACTTCGGCGGTTACGAACAGATCTTTGGGCTCGATCTCCAGATCCCTCTCCGCCCCTGATTCGGGCCGCGATTGCGTCGCCGGCGGTTTCGCCGTGATAGTCAACTGGAGTGGTTCCGTACGGTACGTCTCTCCGTCGGCGCGCACCTCTACGGGGCCGATCTCGAACGTCCCTTCCTCATTGGCCTGGTAGCGAAACTGCAGGGTCAGCGAGACTGTCGTGCGCCCGTTGATCATCTGCATCGATGTCGACGTCGACCTTCCCAAGTAGGTTGCGAACGAGCTCACGTCGGGCAGCTGCGGTTCCGAGTCGATCTGCTGCGTGCCCCTGACTTCGACATTCAAAACGAACAGTTGATCGAGTCCGATCTCGCTTCTGTCGAGATAGGCGCGCACGGATACGTCCTGCGCCGCGGCCGGCGGCGCTGCGGCCAGCGCCAGCCGGGCGATGAGACAAGCCAACAGCGACGCGACCTTCCGACCCATCACCAATCCTTCTTCGGCTTGCGGCGATTGCCGGCAGGGACTCGCCGGCGCGCGATTTTGTCGGGGTCCTCCCTGATCGCCCGCAGGAGACGTTCGGCCTCTTCGCGACTCATCTGTCCCGGCTGTGGCTGCTGCCGCTCTTCCTGCCCCCCCTGTTCCTCAGATTGCTGCAGCTGCCTCTCACCCTCGTCCTGTCGTTCGTTCTCCGCTTCGCCTTCGCGCTGCTGCTGCTGCTCCTGCCGTTGCTCCGGCTTCTCGGACTGATTCTTGTCCTGACTCCGCTGCTGCTGTTGTTGCTGCTGCTGTTGTTGCTGCTGCTGCTGCTGTTGTTGTTGCTGCTGCTGTTGCTGCCGCAACTGCTCCAGTACCAGCTCCAGGTTATGCTTCGCATCCACATCGCCTGGGTCCCGACGTAAAGTCTGCTTGTACGCTTCCAGAGCTTCCGGCAATTGCTGTTCTCGATACAGTGCGTTGCCCAGGTTATACCAAGCCTTCGCCTCCAACTTCGCGTCCCCGCTCTCGATCGCCTCGCGGTAGGCTTCCAGCGCCCGCTGATATTCTTGGCTCTGATAGAGCGCGTTCCCTTCATTGAAGCGAATTAGCGGCGAGTTCGGCGCGGCCCGCAGCGCCTCGAGATACTTGTCGAGCGCTTCGTCGTAACGCCCCTCGTCGTACAGCCGGTTCCCCTCCAACACCTCGTCTCGACCCTTCTGGGCCAAGGCAGCCGT
>JASFLD010000287.1:0-5959 GCA_050118275.1 Gemmatimonadales bacterium | reverse complement strand
TACGCGCCAAGTCGGTGGACGGGCGGGTCGAGGTGCTCCGGGCCCGAGGCTACCTGGAGGTTTCGACGGTCAGTGGCGCGGCCGAAGTGGAGGGGAGGGGCCTCTGGGAGGGCGAGATCACCTCGGTGACCGGCGACATAACGTTCAGCGGCGACTTCGACTCGGGCGGGGCGTTCTACTTCGAGAGCCACAGCGGTTCGATCGAGTTGCGGCTCCCCGCCGACATCTCGGCGGACTTCGACGTCGTGAGCTTGAAGGGCGGCGCCGTTCAGAATCAGTTTGCGCCAGCTGACCGTAGGAGCTTCTCCGCCGGCGGCGGCGGCACGCAGATCCGGATCAAGAGCTTCAAGGGCAAGGTCAGGTTGCTGAAGCGCGATTGACGCTGCGGCTCCCTGGTGACCGGCCGCCGCCTGGCCGTACCGCTCCGACCGAGGGCCTGACGAGGGGCTAATCGCCGAGCGGCGATTCGAGACCTGCCGGAGCGAATCAAACCTTCCGTCTAGCCCGCGGCATCCCACACACGAAATCGCGGAATCCCCCAGAAGCCCCAACCAAGGAGGCGGTCATGTCTCGCAAAGCTTTCTCGGGAGTCCTCATACTGCTGGTTGTCGTTTCTTTCGCGGTCGGTTGGTCCCCAGAAGCCAAGTCCGTCGGTGCGCCCTGGATATCGCTCGAGACGCCGGCCAACCCGATGGACCAGACGAGCCAAGACGCGGCTCTGCTCGTCCACGCGTTCTTGCATGGGAAGCACGCCGGCTACCGCATGGTCGGCAGCGCGGAGGGGCTGGTGGATGGCCAGCGGCGCTCGATACCGCTAGAGTTCTTGCCGACTTCTAGGCCGGGCGTCCACGCTGTGGAGCAGCAATGGCCCACCGACGGGCAGTGGCTGCTGAAGATCGGCATCGAGGGCCTGAGCGTTCCCCAGTTGATCGTGGAACTAGGACCGGACGGAGGAATACGGGAGGGGAGCTACTACGGGTTGTCGACCAAGGCGATTTCGCTGCGATCGGTGCGCGTCGCATCGAGCGAGTTGAGCGAGCATGGTATCGACACGGCCCTACGCGAGCTCGCGGCGGCCACCGATTGATTTTCTGGAGCGACGGGGACCCTGTCTTCGTCCCTGTCGCTCACCCGCATGGCGGGACGGCGCCGCGCGCCGTGCCCGCTGTCCCGCTTCTTCGATTCGCACTCGAAGCACGACTCCCTTCACGCCCCGGGGACGGCGGCCACTCGAGGTATTCGACTCGTCGCATTTGACTCGTGTCGAGCCGTTGCTTACCGTCAAGTAGCCAAAGTGACAATCTCAAGCGGTGACGATAGCGGCCCGTCGGTCGCTTTTTGATTTAACCCAATCAAGAGAGGGAGGAACACCGATGTTACGACGACTACTCACCGGTTTGCTTTGTGGCGGCCTCATGTTTGGCGCTTGGAGCTGCCAGCGCCAGGAGGGTGGCGAAATGGAAGAGACCGGCGCCATGGAGGGCGAGACGATGGAGGAGCAGATGGCGGCGCCCGACACCACCGCCGCGGCCCTCTGGAGCTACCTCGAGTCGGTGGATTACCAGGCCAACTGGCAGCTCTGGCCGAACAAAGGAGAGCTCTACACGGGCCAAGAGCCGCACGGCGCGCTGCTGACCACCTACCTGAGTCCAAGCGCATACGAGGCTGTGACCGGCATGGCCGGCTCCATGCCCGACGGAGCGATCATCGTGAAAGAGAACTACATGCCGGACAGTACACTGGCGGCCGTGACGGTCATATACAAGTCGCAGGGATACAATCCCGCGCACGACGACTGGTTCTGGCTGAAGCGGCTGCCCGATGGCACGGTCGAGGTCCAGGGTCGCGGCACGAGCTGTATCGCCTGCCACCAGAGTCAGGCGGCCAACGACTACCTGTTCACCGGTCCGCTGGGGGGCGGGATGTAGAAGGCTCCCAACAAGAATAGTCCTCGGTACGCTCCTCGCCCCGGCGCCCGGGGTGCGGAGCGTTTCCGGCTCAGACCGGTTTGATGTCGAGCACCGGCGTCCCGTTGATGGCGTCCAGGTCGCGCACCCGCAGGACATTGCCCTCTATCGCCAACAGCTCCGCCTCCGTGACCCCGATGGGGTTCGGCCGATGGGGACTGCGCAGTGCGAACACGCCCCGCCTGGGTCGGGATGTGTCACCGCGCGGATGCTGGAGCAGCTCGGAGCTTGCGGCGCGGTGAAATGCGAAGACCACCACCAGCCGCTCCCCCGGCTCTAGGCCGCTAAGTCCCTCGGCGAGCGCGGGATCGATTACGATGCGGGAGATGGCGGCGCGCAATATCTCCGGCGGCGCCGGTTCGTCGAACTCGTTCTCCACATGGCCGATGGCGGTGTAGAAGACATCCTTCGTGCCAGATTTGCTGGGAACGGGGCATGCGTTGGACAGCGTCGCCATCATGACGGTCTCGGCTTGCTTCGCCGACGTGTCGAAGGCGGTCCGTAGAGCCCGAAAGACCGCCTCGCTATCCCCGCTGGCCAGGGTGCTCATCGGTCCCGGCTGCACGTCGAGGCCGTGCTCGCGGAAGATACGCAGGCTGGCCTCGATCATCGACGAGAGCGAGGGCTGTCGCAATGCGTAGAGGGCGACTTGGCCCGTCACGCGAGGACGCTGTCCGGCTTTTTCGGTCGATCTCTCGGGCTCTCCACTCATTCGTTCTTCTCCGTCTCCTACCAACGCACCGCCATCCCGCTGAACCCGCCCCAGGGAAGAGGCGTCTGCCTGGGCCAGAAGGGCCACAGTGTGGTCCTCCAGAAGATGCTCGCGCTAGGTCCAACGGCCTGCCTGACATCCCGGACGAGCTCTCCGGGAGTGAAGAACCGCGCGGCCCTCCAGACCGGCCCACCCCTGCGCCGGTAGCGTCGTCCCAGCGAGCTGTTGCGGTTGATCACGCCGAGGATCAATCCCTGGCGTGCAACGCGACGGCCCTCGGCCAGCGCGCGAACCGGATCGGCGAGGAACTCGAGGGTGGTGACGAAGGCGACCAGATCGAAGCTCGCGTCAGAGAACGGCAAGGCCAGAGCATCGCCGCGCACGCAAACCCGCGTCCCCAGTCTTGCCGCCTCCCCGAGCATCGCAGCCGAGATGTCGAGCCCGACGGCGTGCAGCCCTTGGGCCTCGAACCAACGCGTGAACTGACCGCTCCCGCAGCCCACCTCGAGGACCGTCCGCGCCCGCGGGAACTTGTCCAGCAGCCATCCCACCAGCCGCGCTTCCCGCCGTGCCGCCCGTCGGCCACGGGTAGCGTACCAGGACTGATACCGCGCTGCCAGCCCGGCGTCGTCGAACGGGTTCGGCCGCTCGCTGGTCAAGCCAGGGGGCACCGATCCGGCACCGCGAACTTGTGATCGCCTTGTCACGCGCTACAGCTCCGCGGCGACTTCGAAGGCCTCCTGGATCGCCTCCAGGACTCGGCGCGGCTCGACGGCGTCGCCGACCACATGTAACTCCAGGCCGCTCCCCTCGAGACCGTCGGCTAGCTCGCGGTTGGACCGAACACCGACCGCCAGCACGACCGTCTCGATGGGGAACTGGATCTCCGCCCCGTCCCGTTCGGCCATGGCAGCATCACGGGTCAGGTGTGTCACCCGAGTGTCCGTGTGGATATCGACCTGTCGTTCCTGCAAACGTCCTACCAGCATCGATCTTGCCAGACCGTCCATGTCGGCGCCGACCTCTGACCGCATCTCCACCAAGGTCACACGCTTGCCCTGAGCGGCCAGGAAATCGGCCGCTTCCAGACCCAGCAATCCGCCGCCGATCAGAAAGACGCTGGCAGTCTGGACGCGGATCGATCGTTCGAGCGCATCGCTGGCCAGTAGCCAGCGGGTGCTCTCGAGCCCGGGGAAGGGGATCGTGAGAGGCAAACCGCCGGTCGCCACAATGACCGCATCGGGTCGCTCGGCCTGCAACCTGTCTGCCGTGATCCGCGTTCCGAGGTGAATGTCGACGCCGGCGCGTTGCGCCATCAATGACAGATAGCGGATCGAGTCGAGGAATTCCTCCTTGTGAGGCGCGCGCGCGGCGAGGTTGAGCTGGCCTCCCAACTCGTTGTCCGCCTCGAAAAGCCAGACCTTGTGGCCTCTTTGTGCTGCGACACACGCGGCTTCCAGACCGGCCGGTCCGCCCCCGACCACGATGACGAGTCGCGGTCTCTTCGCCGGCCGGAGCCGGATCTCGGATTCACGTCCGGTCAAGGGGTTGAACATGCAGTGCGTTCCCCGCCCTTTGCGCAGCTGAGCCAGGCAGCCCTGATGACACGCGGCACACAGCAAGATCGCTTCTTCGTCACCGGCCTGTGTCTTGAGCACCCAGTCGGGATCGGCCAGAAGAGGACGGCCGAGGCCGACGAGGTCGGTCTGTCCTGCCAACAGCGCCTGCCGGGCGACGTCAGGCGAGCGGATGCGTCCCGCCACAATGACCGGGAGCCCGGCGGCCGCTCGGATCTCAGCTGCCAGAGGGAGGAGATGGGCCTTCGGCGTGCCGGTGGGATAGAGACAGAACGGGACCGACTCGCACATGGTCCCGGACGTGATGCTGAGCGCGTCTACTTGGAGATCGGCGAGGGACCTGGCAACGGCCCGGGCGTCGTCGATGTTCAAGCCTCCGTCTACATGGTCGTCGGCGTTCATGCGGACGACGATCGCCAGCTTCGGCCCGACCACGGCGCGCACGGCCTTTAACACGTCCTTCCCGAAACGTAGTCGGTTCTCGAAGGAGCCGCCGTACTCGTCGTCGCGGTGGTTGGTGTGAGGGGACAGAAACTGATGGATCAGGTAGCCGTGGCTGAAAGGGATCTCGATGGCGTCGAAGCCGGCCTGCCGGGCTCGCCCGGCACCCTCGGCGAAGGACTGGATGACGTCATCGATTTCGCCTGCGCTCAGCGGGCGTGGCACCACTCCGTTGGCGGGGCAGAGGACGTCGGAGGCCGACACGCGACGCCCGTCTGGCACCAGTCCCGGGTTCGCCGCCCGTCCTGCATGGTTGATGTGGGCCATGATTCTTCCGCCGGCGGCGTGAACGGCCTCCACCAACCGTTCGAGGCCACCGGTTTGAGCGTCATTGTCGATACCCAGCTGAGTCGGAAGCTCCCGCCCGTCGTGATGAACGTAGAGCGGCTCGCTGGTCACCAGACCGACGCCACCCTGGGCGCGCCGGGCATAGAAGGCGACGTGACGCTCCGTGACCTCGCCGGTCTCCGTGGCGTAGCCCAGCTTGACCGTGGTCATCACAACGCGGTTGGGCAAAGCCAGGGCGCCGATTCGCAGCGGCCGGAATAGCGGGTCGTCAGGCATCCTCTCCCTCCCTCGGCTTCAGCTCGACAAACGGGCACGCCAACGCCGTCCCGGCACGCTGCGCGCGCCACGACTTGTTCGCTTGGTTCGTCGCCGACGTCTCGGCGGACGCTCGCCCGGCCGAACTGCCGGGCGAGCGTGTAGGCCGAAATGCGCTACAGGCCGTTGAGGATGCGGCGGAGATCGCGAGCGTGACCTTCCTCGTCGGCCGCCATCTCCTCCAACTTCATCTTGAGCTCCGCGTATCCCAACTCGTCGGCGAGCTCCGCATGAGCCTTGTAGTGCTCGACGTCGGATTTCTCCATCTGCAGGTCGAGCTCGAGCATCTCTTTCAGGCTCTCCGGCTTTGGGAATTGCGCCGGGGTCGTCGTGGGCTCGCCACCGAGATCGACGACCACGTCCGTGAGGTAAGCGGCGTGTCCCAGTTCGTCCTGGATCTCTTCTCGGAACCACGTGCGGAGGCCCTGACTGACCGGCCCGACCATCCTGCCGGCCTGATAGTTGTAGCGGATGATAGTGCCCAACTCAGCGGCGAGGTCTTCATTCAAACCCCTGACCATATCCTCCTTCGACATCGGTTCGCTCCTTCCAACCTCTATGTGTTGTTGCATCCCCGCGCGTTATCTGTCGCCGCCCCT
>JASFLD010000286.1:0-5982 GCA_050118275.1 Gemmatimonadales bacterium | reverse complement strand
CGCGGCGACGCTCTACTACACGCGAAACGACGAGCAGGGCACGCGGCTCGTGGGTAACCTCTTCGCCGAGCTGAGCTTCCTCGGAAACTTCACTTTCCGCTCGAGCTTCGGTCTGGACCAAGCCCGGACGGAGTTCAAGAGTTATCAGCCCGAGTTCGCCGTTTCCGCTGCACAGAGGAATGATATCGATCAGGTAAACGTCTCGAACACGAGGAGCGGCTCGTGGTTGTGGGAGAACACACTCACCTACAATTACGTGTCGGCTCCCCATCGGTTCACGGGGTTGGCCGGGATCACTGCGCAGGAGAACTACGGCGAGGAAGTCGGCTGTAGCCGCACGAACCTCCCCAGCGAGGACGAAGAGCTCTGGTACTGCAGCGCGGGCGACGCCGCGGCGCAGACCAACTTCAATCGTCCGTTGGCGGATTGGAGTATGCTCTCGTATCTCTTCCGCGGCAACTACGCATACAAGGACCGCTACCTGCTGACGGCCTCGCTGCGAATCGACGGGTCGTCACGGTTCGGTCCGGACAACCGATACGCCACCTTCCCATCCTTCGCCTTGGGGTGGGTTATGAGTGAGGAACCCTTCCTGCAGAATCAGGCGTTCATCTCGGCACTGAAGCTGCGTGCCAGCTGGGGGAAGATCGGCAACGACAAGATCGGTAACTATCCCGCCGTCACTCTGGTCACGGGGAACCTGAACGCCGTGTTCGGCGAGGAATATCTCCTGCAGTACGGCGCGACGACGCGCGACCTAGCCAACCCCTTGGTCCAGTGGGAGGAGACCAGTCAGACGGACATCGGAGCCGACATGGCCTTCTTCGACGGGAAGCTGGATGCCACCCTGGACTACTACCGCCGCACCACCGACGGGATCCTGGTGCAGGTCCCCATCCCGTTATACGTCGGCGTCAACTCGGAACCTTTCGTCAACGCCGCCAAGGTGCTGAACTCGGGGTTCGAGAGCACGCTCACCTGGAGTGACACTTGGGGCGGGCTTGGTTACGAACTGGGGTTCAATGGCAGCACGATCAACAACGAGGTCAAGGAGCTGGGGCAAGGCCGGGAAGAGATTCTGGGCGGCGGCCTGGGCGCGCTTGGCAACGTCACGCGGACGGTGGTCGGCCAGCCGATCGGCTGCTTCTGGGGCTTCAAGGTGGCTGGCGTGTTCCAGAGTGAGGATGAGCTGAACACGTTGCCCACGCGGGGGAGCGAGGGGGGGCCGGGTGACCTGCGCTTCGTCGACCTGAACGGGGACGGCACCATCACCGACCAGGACGACAAGACCTTCATCGGTTGCCCCATCCCCGATTTCGTCTACGGCTTCAACGCTCGCGTGAACGTGGGCGGGTTCGACTTCTCCGCCTTCTTCTCCGGTCAGACGGGCAACAAGGTCTACAACGGGAAGAAGGCGTTCCGCTTCGGCTACGATAACTTCGAGGAATCGTTCCTCGAGCGCTGGAACGGACCGGGCACGAGCAACAGCGAGCCGCGGCTGACTACCGCCGGCCACAATTACGTTTCCTCCGAGCGGTTCATCGAGGACGGCTCGTTCCTCAAGCTGCAGAGCGCGCAGATCGGCTATCGGTTGCCGCCAGGCCTGACGAGCTCGCTCCGTCTCGCGGAGGCGCGGATCTACGTCACCGGAACCAACCTCTTCATGAGCACCGACTACACCGGCTACACTCCCGAGATCGTCACGGGGGACGTGATCAACACGGGTATCGAC
Source organism: Gemmatimonadales bacterium (assembly GCA_050118275.1). GTDB lineage: Bacteria > Gemmatimonadota > Gemmatimonadetes > Palauibacterales > KS3-K002 > JASFMO01. The sequence continues at coordinate 4,250 of JASFLD010000286.1, read as the reverse complement.
CGGTTGTCGGGTGTGTACCCGCCGGGACGGACGTTCACATTGGGCATGGATGTGACGTTCTGACGGATTTTGAGCATGCGTATTGAAGAGACAGTTGAGAAACGAGTCGAGGAAATGAGGCGAATCATGAATGGTTCAACGATTACAATTCGACGAGCCGGGCCGGTGGCCGCCGGGTGGCTCTGCTTACTCGTTGCGCTTGGTTCGGCGGGCTGCAACGACTTCCTTTCGACCGAGCCTAAAGGTGAGCTGACTTCGGGGAACTTCTTCAAGACGCCCGACCACGCCATCCAGGCGACCAACGCGACGTACAGCATCCTGCGTGAGTGGCCAGTCCACGTTTTCGCCTGGATCGGCCAGACCGACATCGCCTCCGACGATGCTACCAAGGGGAGCGTTCCCGGCGACGCCGGCTTCTTGGGCGAGCTGGACGACCTGAACTTCATCGCCGACAACTCCGCCTTCAGAACCACTTGGATGGGGTACTACCAGGGGATCTACCGGGCCAACGTCGCGCTCGAGGGGATACCGACCGTAGACATGGACGCGGAGCTGCAGGCGCGGCTCATCGGAGAGAACAAGTTCCTGCGCGCCTACTTCTACTTCTTCCTCGTTCGAGCCCATGGGGGCGTCCCGTTGATCACGGCGCCGCTGCGGCCCGGCGAGTTCTTCCAGCCGCGGGCCACCGCCGAAGAGGTCTATGATCTGATCGAACAGGACTTGCTGGACGCCATCGAGGTCCTGCCGGAGAGCTACGGCGCGGCGGATGTCGGTCGGGCCACGCGCGGGGCCGCCCAGGCGATGCTGGCGGAGGTCCACCTCTATCAAGCTGAGTACGCCGACGCGCTCCAGTACGCGGAGGACGCGATCAACTCCGGGCAGTACGGCCTGTACCCGGATTACGGGACGCTGTTCACGACCATGGGAGAGAACTCCTCCGAATCGGTCTTCGAGGTGCAGGCCGCCGTCAACCCCGGTAGCGGTTGCCAGCCGTGGCAGGGGTGCTCGAACTCCCAATACTCGCAGGTGCAGGGTATACGCGGGACGCCGAACACCGGCTGGGGGTTCAACACGCCATCCTTCGATCTCGAGGCCGCGTACGAGCCCGGCGACCCACGTCTCCAGGCCACGATCCTCTACCCGTGGGAGATGTTGCCGGACGACAACAGGGTTGTCTACCTGAACACGGCGATGCCGAACCCCCGGTTCAACCAGAAGGTGTTGATCTCGCCTGATAATGTCGGCGGTAGCTTCAACGCCGGCACCAATATCCGGCGGCTGCGCTACGCCAACGTGCTGTTGACTGCCGCCGAGGCCGCGTACCAGACCGGCAGCGGCATGGCGGCAACTTACCTGAACATGGTTCGGCAGCGGGCACGAGGCGGGCAAACGGTGACGCTCGGCTTCACAGCCGAGGAGCTCGCGACATCGATCCAGACTGTTCTAGGGCTGACGGGGAGCCGGGTGTTCGCTCGCTATGTGAATCCGAGCAGTCCTGCCGCCACGGCGGGCCTCCAGGGCTTCGCTAACGGTCGTGACGATTCAGTCGAACCGCCAGTGCACGTCGACAACCTCGACATCGTCAGCACGGTCGACGGGGTGGCGGTGACGACGCTGGCCGACTACTTGACCGAGATGAGCGGTAAAACGACCGGGCAGAATGTGGAACTCGGTGTGTTGCGCGTGACGCAGGACGCTGGCGGCGTGGTGAGCACACAGCCGCTCACGATCACGATCACAGCGGAGGCGCTGCTGCCCGACCTTCCAGCGACGCTCGAGAATATCTGGCATGAACGTCGCGTCGAGCTGGCGATGGAGCAGCAGCGCTTCTTCGACATCCGGCGCCAGGAGATGGTGAGCCCGGGTCGCGCTGCCGAGTTGTTCGCGGCTCACGGAAAAACCTGGGATTCGCATCTCATGCTCTCACCGATCCCAGCGACGGAGGTGCAGATCGCGGGTCTCATGCAGAACCCCGGCTACTGAGGTCACGCCAGCAGAGCAGAAGGAGCGGACCTCGGGTGAATCCCGAGTGTAGGAATCGAAGTAGAGCAAATTGCTGACCCGGCGGCGAATCCGCGGCCGCCGGGCAGCCGACTGCCTTGGGATCGAGGCAGGTGAGTTGGATCATGTTCCGATCTATCTGGACCAGTAGCAGCGTGGCGCTCGCGGCGGCCTGCGTAGCCTGGTCGGGGTGTGCGCACCGACCGGTCTCCTCAGACATTGCGGCGGAGGAGCGTTGCGAGAACCCGGCGACGACGATCGAGTGGGGCGCGAGCAGCGTCTCGGTCGTGTGTTTCGAAGACTTCACCGGGATCCCCGTTCGGCAGATGGAGGAACTGCTGGAAGGGCGCGTTCCCGGGCTGATGGTCATCCGGGAAGCGGGCGGCATCTCGCTCCGCATCCGCGGACAGAGCACGATCCTGGGGAGCAACGAACCGCTCTACGTCCTGGACGGGATGCCCCTCCAGATGGAACCGGGGCGCGGACTTTACTGGGTCAGCCCGCGCGACATCGAGCGAGTCGAAATCTTGAAGGACGCCAGCGCGGCGTCGATGTACGGCGTGCGTGGCGCCAACGGCGTGGTGCTGATCACGACCCGGCGGCGGTGATCCTACACAGCGACGGACCGCCGACACCGGGGATCGGGTCTGCGGCGGCCGTTTCCACCACGAGACACAGCTTCCGGTTCTTTGTCTTGGGGGTCGCGCTCATGGCACCGGCCGGAGGTCTTGCCCAGTCGGCCGGCATCCGGACCTATGCCAACCCGCTCGACATCAACTACCAGTACAACTTCGAGCAGATGAACCGGGGGATATCCTACCGCTCGGGCGCGGATCCCGTCATCGTACTTCACGACGGCGAGTACTACCTGTTCGCGACGATCTCCGGTGGGTACTGGCACTCGAAGGACCTGCTCGACTGGAACTACGTTACGCCGACCCGCTGGCCGTTCGAGGGCATCGTTGCCCCGGCCGCACTTTCGGTGCGCGACACGCTCTACCTGCTGCAATCGACGATGGTCCCGCGCCCGATCCTGTTCTCGACCAACCCTCAGACCGGCCGCCTGGAGTTCTACAACCGCCTGATGCCGTCTCCGCCCGGCGCCCAGTCGCCCTGGGGTGAGAATCCGGCGACGCCGGGCGCGGTCCCGCCCGGTCCCTGGGACCCGGCGATCTTCCACGATCCCGACACCGATCGCTGGTACATGTACTGGGGATCGTCGAACTTCTATCCGATCTTCGGCATCGAGCTCGACAAGCGGCGGCGACTTCTGTACAGGGGCAAGCCCGTGGAGTTGATCTCGCTGCATCCGGACGGGCACGGGTGGGAGCGGTTCGGCCAGGACCATCGAGAGGCGCGCGCGCCCTTCATCGAGGGCGCCTGGATGACGAAGCACGACGGCGTTTACTATTTGCAGTACGCCGCGCCCGGCACGGAGTACAACGTGTACGCCAACGGCACGTACACGGCAGAGGACCCTTTGGGCCCATTCAGCTACGCGCCCTACAACCCCATCTCCTACAAGCCGGGCGGCTTCATGACGGGCGCCGGCCACGGCAACACCTTCCAGGACCGCCACGGCAACTACTGGAACACGGGCACACCCTGGGTCGGCGTCAATTGGAACTTCGAGCGGCGCATCGCGATGTTCCCCGCTGGATTCGATCGGGACGGGCAGATGTTCGTGAACACCCGCTTCGGCGACTTCCCGCACTACCTGCCCAGCGGACGGTGGACCGACAAAGACGAGCTCTTCACGGGCTGGATGCTGCTGTCGTACCGGAAGCAGGTGACGGCCTCATCGGCTCAGGAGAGCTTTCCGGCGCGCTACGTCAGCGATGAAAACCCACGCACCTTCTGGGTCGCGAGCGAGAACCGGCCGGGCGAACAGCTGACGATCGATCTGCAAGGCCGGTACGACATCAAGGCGGTGCAGGTGAACTACGCCGATTATCAATCGGGCCTATACGCCAGCGATTCAACGGTCTACACGCAGTTCCGGCTCCACGCATCGCTGGATGGAAGGAGTTGGCAGCCGATCGCCGATCTCACGCAGGAGGATCGGGATCGGCCGAACGCCTACATCGAGATGCCGGCGCCGGTTCGCGCGCGGTACATCCGGTACGAGCACGTGTACGTAGCCGCGGCCAACCTGGCGATCAGCGATATCCGCGTCTTCGGCAACGGATCCGGCCCTCCACCGGCGACCCCGTCGCGACTTTCCGTCCGGCGCGATGAGGATCCGCGGA
>JASFLD010000285.1:0-6002 GCA_050118275.1 Gemmatimonadales bacterium | reverse complement strand
GTCTCGATCCCGCCCTCGGCCAGGTAGTCAGGCACACGTGACAACTCCGGCACGTTGCGCGCGCCGGTGTATGGCATCTTCACGAGAGCGACTTTCACCCTACCGTCCTCCGAGATGTAGCTCTGCCCCGCCGCAACCGCGGGTGCGATGAGTGACGACATGAACACGAATATCAAGAACCGCATAGTCTTACCCCGATCATGCGTTCCGTTGGAACTGGAAGCTGTCGCCGTCTTTGGAAATCACACGATACCGAGCGACGCCTGGTTCGTATCGCCGACGCAGGATCATGACTTTCGATAGAGCGCGTTCACCGTGATCCGGTGGCCCAGTTCCGTCGCCACTCCCACCGTTTCCGTCGAGACTACCGGGACAAGACCGTGGCGCAACATTCCCGCATCCATTTCCTCCGCTTCGAGCAGATAGAGCGGACCCGAGTCGGTTCCCTCATAAGTGTGCGACGTGCCGGGTACGATCCGCAGCCCCTCTCCCTTCGGATCTGTCCGCGGGCTGAAACTCGCCACCAACAACTGCCCGCCTGGCACCAGCACCCGCACGGTCTCCTCGATGGTTCGATCCCACCCGGTCTGGCTCTCGGCCCCGTGATAGATCCCCAACGCCACGACCAGATCGAACGACCCCGACGCGAACCGTCCGAGGTCCTCCATCCGACCCAGTTGCACGCGGCAGCTCGCCTCTTCCCGACCGAGCAAGAACTCGACCCGCTCGCGCGTCTTCCTCACCATCGCCTCCGACGCGTCGATCGCCTGAAAGTCGAATCCCCGTTCGGCCAGCACGACCGTGTTTCGACCGCCCGCACAGCCCAAGTCGAGTACGCGCACCGACCCGGGATCGTCGTATGCATCGAGCAATTCCAGCAAGCGTCGATCCGGTGGCCGGCTCGCGAACTCCTCCACCCGCTCCGGATCCTCCCAAAAATCCTCTCGCACGTTCAGTTCGACCCTTGCCTCATTCCTCGATCTCCAGCGTGACGATCTCGTCGACCGTACCCGCCGGCCGTGGTGGCAACCGCAAGACGAGTCCCCCTTCCACGTCCTCCCATGCTGCCACCGTGCCAGTGCGCAGCAGGCGAGCCGACCGGACCCGGCCGGGTAACTCCGGCAACGCCAGCACGGGTGCGTCCCAATCGAGCACATGCACATACACGGTGTCGGCTCGCTGCGTCGTCACGCCCCAGGACGCCGGGCCAAGCGGGCCGCCCCGCGTTCCGTAGATCGACTCGCCGTATTCTTTCAACCACATTCCCACTTCGCGCAGCCGCGTCACGAACTCGGCCTGGATCTCGCCGTTCGGCATCGGGCCGACGTTCAGCAAAAGGTTCGCGTTGCTGCCCGCGGCCCGAACTAAGTACCGTATCAAATCAGCCGTGCTCTTGTACGAGCGATCGGTGATGTTGAAGCCCCACGATCGATTGATCGTCTCCGCCGTCTCCAGCGGCAGCCGGCTTATCTCCACAGTGTTGAAACCGGCGGTGTTCGCGCCCGGCAGATCCTTCTCGAACATCTGGAAGTCTTCGCCCGGAAAAGGCGCTCGATGATGATTCGACCCGATCAGCGCTTGCGGTTGGAGGCTGTGAATCAGCTCGTACGTCCGCGCGATCCGCCAATCGGCGTCCGGACGATCCCACATTCCGTCGAACCAGATTCCACCGATCGATCCGTACTTCGTGAGCAGCTCGCGTAGCTGAGCGTCCATGTAATCGATATAGCGGTACCAGTCGCCGGCGTCAGGGCGGCCAGCTGCGTGCCCTGTCCGGCCCCGTGGAAAGTAGTCGGGATGATGCCAGTCGAGCTGCGAGTAATAGAAGAAGAGCTTGATACCTTGCCGCCGGCACTCCTCGGCGAGGGCGGCGATCACATCCTTACCGTACGGAGTTCGATCCACGATGTCCCAGTCCGATACGTGGGAGTCGAACATGGCGAACCCGTCGTGGTGCTTGGCAGTGATCGTGATGTACCGTATGCCCGCCGCCTTGACCAGCGAGACCCACTCTTCCGCGTCGAACGCGATGGGATTGAAGAAGTCGGCCACTTTCTCATAGTCCGCGGCCGGGATGCCACGCACTTGCATGACCCACTCGCCCGCTCCCAGTACGCTGTAGATCCCCCAATGAACGAAGAGGCCGAACTTCGCGCCCTGAAACCACGCTCGCGCTTTCAGGTTCTCTGGTGCCGGCTCGTAGGCCGCCTGCCCCCGGGCCTGCCGACCGACATAGGTCAACCCGATTCCGAACACGATCAACCCGGCCCAAGCCGAACGCGAGAGCGAACGCCAACGACCCATCCGTGTCTCCTTCCCAGCCCGCTCAGGGCTGCGGCCAGCGGCCGTGCGGCGATAAGGCGATCTCTGCATCTGCTACGGGATCAAACCTACGCGTGCAAGGCGAGGGCGGCGAGAGAGGTCGGAAGCAGCCTAATGACCTAGCTCCGCGGCTTCCGCATGACCCTGTCGCCCACAAGCTCGAGACCCGGCGCGCGCGCCACGAGATCTCGTAGGAAGCCGGCTCTATTCTCAGGAGAAATCATTATGCCCATGCGCGAGCTCGCATAGCGAATCCGCAACCGATCCAGTGAGCACGCGGGACTCGAGAGAGGGTTGCGCGTCGGCACGACCTCCTCGATCGAGTCCAGCCCCACCCTCCAACGGAACGGACCGGAACGGATGACGAGCACGTCCCGCTCGAAGCTGTAACGAGTGGAGTAGAGAACCCATACCGCAAACACAGCCGACAGAGCCAACAATGCCGGCAGTCCGATACGGAGGCCCAGGGGCCCCGGCTCGACCCATACCGCCACGGCCGCGACCCCCATTCCGATGGCCGAAGTCCAAAGCAGCAGAACGAGCCACCAATCACGCTTCGAAACGTAAGCTATCGCTGGCCTCTGAACCGCCATGGCGACTCAATCACTCCGCGCAGTCCCTCGTTCGCCCGCGCACCGCCTACGGCCACTTCTTGCCGTGACAGGAATAGCAGGACGGCTGCCCCTCGGTCCCGCCCATCAGATCATCGCCGTGGCAAGCCGTGCAGTTCTGCGTGGGATCGTTCAAGCCCGGTGCGTGCGCCACCCCGTCCTGATTCACCGTGTGACCGGGAGGAGCATCTTCGGGCAACGTCGACTCGGAGCCGCACGCCAGGGCCAAGCCGAAAACTGTAACGCACGCCAAAAAGGATAGCCGCCACATCTCTTTCATTTCCACCTCCTGGCGTCTAGCCACTCGAAGCGCGAACGGTCTGTCAGCGGCGCGGCTCTCAATCACACAACCGCCGACCGCCAAGCCGCAGTCGACGGCCGCCCGAGCAATCGCATCGGCAGACTACCGTCGATCCTTGTCCCCGTCCAGCCCGGCGGTCTGTCAATCCGACTTGAATTCATCATCTTGTGCGCCCGACCAAAGACCGCTCCGTTCGCCTTCCCAGCCGTAGCGATCGAGCGCCAGCCGCCCTCTGCCATCGAAGCGCACACCTTCCCCCTCAAGCAGTTCACGTTGGATCCGCTCGTCACCGGGCTCCGACCGCTTGCTGACTTCTCCTCGCGCGTTGATGACACGGTGCCAAGGGACGCCGCTGTCTTCCGCCAGCGCGTTCAGCGCGTAGCCGACCTGTCGTGCGTGGCCGGGTATGCCCGCCAGCCGCGCTATCTGGCCGTACGTCGCGACGCGCCCTCGCGGTATCCTTCGGATGACGTTGTAGATGCGCTCATAGATTCCTTCCTCCGCCATCGTCTTCACTCCACCGCGAGTTCCGACGACCGGACTCGACGCCGTGCAGACCTCGCGACTCTTCTATTATCTCAATCGTGTATATCGGCTGGCTCCAGGTCCTCGGCGCCTGGCAGCTTTCCAATCAATCGGGCCGGATCGTGGATCAAGACCGGAAGATGCTGCGGGCAGATATACAAGAGGTCACCCCGGTACTCCAAAGTGATCAACGGCGTCTGCCCGGCATTGCGGCCACAGGCGAGACACTCCTTCTCGCTGGTTCTGCCATCACCCATGCCTCACCTCCTCGGTGGTGTTCGTTCGATGTACCGATCTTGTTGAAATCGGGCCGTCGTCGCCTACTTGCGTCTCAGCACCCAGACCATGAAGGGGCTCCGCTGTTCATCGAAATCAGCGTAATTGTAATCTCCGTACAAGGCCTCGCGCTCGAGACCCGCTTGCACCGCCAGATCCTCGAATTCCTCCGGCCAGATCAAACGGAATCTCATCGCCAGCATCCGCTTCGACTCCAGCCCCCCGCGCTCATCGAACAACTCGTAGAACTGCGTGCGCGTCACGATCCGCGTCTGCGGGTCGAACCGCTCGAATCCGGAGACCACCAGGTTCCCGCCGTCGATCGCGTCTGCGCTGGTCAACCGTAGCGCGCCATCGACCTCCCGTAACCGTACGGCAGGATTATGAAGCGGAACGATCAACCTTCCGTCCGCGCTCAAGTGACGGACCAACGACTCCAGAGTCCGCTCGCCGTCGGCCGGTGATGTGATCTCGGAGAACGAGTGGAACGGGACGATCGCCAATGCGAATCGCTCGCGCAGATCCAACTCGCGGATGTCCGCCCGGTGGATGGTGGCCGAGAGCCGCCGGGCGTCGAGCTTGGCCCGCAACCGCTCGAGCATCCCCTTCGAGGCATCGACACACGTGAGTTCGATCCCAGCCTCCACCAATGGAACCGAGACCCGACCGGTGCCCGCCATCAACTCCAGCACCTTGCCGCTCGACCTCTGCGCCTCTGCGATGTAGAACGGGATGTCGAGATCGACCGTCACGTGCAGATCGTACAGATCAGCGACGTCATCGTACCGAATGCGTTTCATCCTGGCTCCACTTCAGAAACTCCGCTTGCGCCGGCCTCGTCCCCGGTTACGAGCTGACGTCATGAGCCGCTCGATCAGCCGTCTCGAAGCCGCGCCCGCTGCCTGGCGGCGATCTCCACCAACCGCCTGAGCTCCTGGATCGGTTGCTCGTCATCGTCTACCTGCAAGCGAAGCACGACGTCATTGTTGAGCCACACACCACCGTCTTCCTTCACGATCAACATGGCAGCCGACTGCATCCCCCGTCGGTCACCACCCGCGGCCTGACCCGCTTCCAGGGCGGCGAGCAGGCGGAAAGACAGGTGCCCTTCAGTTTCCTCGAACGCCTCCACCATCCGTTCAACAACGGAGGGCCCCGCCAGGATGTTTCCCTGCGCCGAGCAGTAGCGTCCGATCTTGTGGCCCGCCCAATCGCTCGCGCGCGGACCGGTGTACGTGGCCACATCGCCGCCGGCATTCATCACGGAGAACTGGCGACCTGCCTTCGGCCAGTCCTCGGGATATGGATCCGGGTCATTCTCCAGCACCCGTTCGACCACTGCCGCTGGGGACAGGCCCCGCCGCAACAGCTCCAGCGCTTGCGGGCCGTAACTCACATCGACCCACGCCTGCGTCGCCACGACACCGACTCCCGCCTCGCCCCAGATCACGCCGTTCCCCACCGAGAAGACTCGCGATTGGACTGCTACTCCGATTTCCCCCGTCTCTGGGTCGAAGCCGACGATGGAGAACGTCGCAACCGGCGACCCCTCCTCGTACCTACCGGCCAAAGTGCTGGCGTCCTGCGCCCCCGGCGTAGCTGCCAGCAGCAGGATCGCTGAACATCCGCCGACGACAACCGATCGTAGGTAGCTGACCCGCACCCTCCGCATACCTTCCCCTCTCTCTGTGTCAAACCACTTCGCACGCTCGCGCGGACTCAATCGCGTAACGGCTCCTCGACCAGGCAGTCGACCTCCATGTCGTAGCGATCATCCGGCACGTAGCTCGGATCGTTATCATCTCCGCCGTCCCAGTGTGCCCAAAACACACATAGGACGGATCCGTTGCGGAAGGCGAACGCCGAACCGTCCGGTCCGTCGGCCGCGTACTCGTAATCCTCGCTCCAGCCCAACCGGGCAAACCGCTCTCGTAGAGCGATGTCCGGCTCACCAATTTCACGGAACG
>JASFLD010000284.1:0-6014 GCA_050118275.1 Gemmatimonadales bacterium | reverse complement strand
CTTGCCGCGTAGTGGAAGGAAACGCCGCGAGCGGCTGGGGCTACTCGAGACGCTGGATCACACGGCGGTGCTGTTCGAGTCACCGCATCGGCTGGTCGGCACGCTAACAGAGCTCACCGCGACGCTGGGCGGTGCGCGGGACGTGGTGGTGGCTCGGGAGCTGACGAAGCTTCACGAGGAGTTCGTGCGCGGGACCCTGACCGAGGTGACGGCGTACTACGAGGAGCGGGCGCCACGTGGAGAGGTAGTCGTATGTCTTGGGGCGGCGCCGAAGGTCGCGGTGGTAGCGAGCGTCGAGCCGGCTCGTGCGCGAGCACGTTCAATGGCGCGTGAGGGCGCCACATCGAAGGCGATCGTGCGCGCTCTGCGGGACGGTTTCGGGCTCGAGCGCAACGTCGCGTATGCCATCGCGCTTGAAGCCGCAAAGGAAGAAATCGACTGATGCCGGTGGGAACGACAATCGCCGCTCTCGCGCTGGCCGCGCTTCTGCCGCCGACATCCGCGGCCCCAGGGGTGGAGGCCGATCCCGACCAGAGCCCGGCGCAGCTGACCGTCGCGCGGCTTCACTACGATGGGGGCGGCGATTGGTACGCCAACCCGTCGTCGCTGCCTAACTTATTGCAGCGAATCGCGCGCGACACACGAATTCCCGTGGCCCGGCGCGAGGCGGTCGTCACGCCGCTCAGCCCCGACCTGCGCGACTATCCCTATCTCTACATGACGGGGCACGGTAACGTGCGCTTCAGTGACGAAGAGCTGATCGCACTGCGCGGTTATCTGACGTCGGGCGGATTTCTGCACGCCGATGACAACTACGGTATGGACGCGTCGTTTCGGCGCGAGATACGCCGACTGTTCCCGGAGGCCGAGCTGGTGCCGATCCCGCTCGATCACCCGATCTACAGGGTCGTCCACCGGATGCCGGACGGTCTGCCGAAGGTTCACGAGCACGATGGTCTCCCGGCCCAGGGTCTGGGCGTATTTCACCAGGGCCGGCTGGTGGTGTTCTACAGTTATCAGTCCGATCTGGGCGATGGCTGGGAGAACGCAGACGTGCACGGCGATCCCGAGGCGATCCGAGAACAGGCTTTGATGATGGGAGTCAATTTGTTCGCGTTCGCCGTGATGCAGCGCAAACCGTCCTGAGGCGGCCGCATGACGAATCGATCCCAGATTCCGGAATTGCGTGTCCGCACGCTGTGGAAGACGGTCGTTGCCTGGCTGGCCGTGGCGGCGCTGGCGGGCCTGTTGGGCGTCGGGTCAGGCCTGCTGCTCGCCGGTTGGATCATGCACGGCACGTCGGTCTGGCAACGTCCGTCTGCGGGCCCGCTCTTGCTCTGGGTATTCAGCGGCGGAGTCGCCGCCGTCTGGCTCGGCCTGGTGGCGAGACGCTGGCTCGGCTGGACCCGGCGGCGGGCGGCGGCGGAGATCGAACAACGGGTCGGCTTGCCGGCCGGCTCGCTTCAGGGGGGGGTCGAATCCGACGTTCTGGCTCCAGGCACATCGACTGCGCTTCTCGAGCTGCACCGGCTCTGGTTGGCGGATCGTCTACAAGAGCGGAGCGTGGCTCGTCTGGGAGCCGAGCGCACGCACCGCGCCCGATCATACGCCGCCTTCGCTCTGGTCGTGGGGGGAGTGACGTTCTCGAGTCTCGCCGGGCTCTGGATCGGCGCGCGGCCAGCGGCGGCCGAGGCTTGGGCGGCCGTGTTTCATCCTTTTCGGCATCTCAGCGCGCCTCCGTTGCCCGCCCTTCACCTTACGGTAGTCGACCGGCAGGTGCGGCGCGGGCATGATCTCTCCGTGTTCGTTCTGGCTCCGGCGCGTGACTCGGTGCGTCTCAACTGGCAACCGGTCGGTTTGGTCAGCGCTGGACGGTGGTTGCCGGTTAGAGGGGGGCGGGCGTCGGGGATCGTGCCGCGGATAGAGTCGCCGACGCGCGTCTGGGTGAGCGCCGCTGACGGAGCGGTGAGCGACACACTGGAACTGAAGCCCGTGGACCCTCTCCTACTGCTGGACGCGCAATTGACTCTCGACTTCCCGCCGCATACGCGACGCGAGTCCGAGTTGTTATCTCCTCCTTGGCCGCGTTTGGCCGTCCCTGCGGGTACACGGGCGACGCTCGCCGGCTCGCTGTCGCTGCCCGTGAGCCGAGTGACGCTGCGCGACTCGGCCAACCGTGAGGTCCCGATCGGCGTCGTGGAGGGACGTCGTTTCCGCGGATCGTTCAGCGTGCGGACTGGCTCTTGGGGCTGGGATGTCGTGGGTGCCGGCGGTGAGGCCTTGGAAGGCGATCCCGACTCGCTGCACTTCGCGACAGTCCGAGACAGCGCGCCGTCGGTTGCGATCGTCTTTCCGGGGACCGATACACTGCTGGGTCCGCGGATGACGCAACAGCTGGTCGTGGAGGCGGCCGATGACTACGGCGTGGCCCGCATGGAGTTGGTGAGTTGGCGGGTTTCGATCTTGGGCGAGCGGTGGCCGGAGGCGGTGGAGCCGATCGCAGTGAGCGACAGTTCGCCGCGGGCGACGGTAACGCCGGTCATCGATGCGCGTGGCCGCGGGCTGCTGCCGGGCGACACGCTCCGCTACTACGTCCGGGCCTACGATGCCGCGCCACAGGCGAACGAAGGCCGCAGCCGCGAGTATGCGTTGCGTCTGGCGACGCTGAGCGAGGTACGTGAACAAGTCATCGCCGACGCGCGGGGCCTGGTAGGTAGTGCGGAGGAACTGGCCGAAAAGGCTGCCGAGAATCAGGAGGCGACGCGGGCGCTGGAACGGTCGGCGCAGACGCAACAGAGTCCGGGCGTCGATATGCGCCCCGGTCGAGATGCGAGCGCCGTGGAGTTCAGAGACACCGAGTCGGCACGCGAGGCGCTCGATCAGGCCGGCCAACTGCTGGAGGACGCGGAGACGATCGAGCAGTCGTTGCGGGAACTGCAGGAGGGCATCGAGCAGGCCGGCTTGAGCGACCCGAGCGTCATGGAGCGGCTGCGTGAGTTGGAGTCTCTGTACGAGCGCATAATGACGCCCGAGCTGGAAGCGCTGATCGAGAACCTGCGCGAGGCATTGGTAGAATTGGACTCGCAGCAGCTGCAGGAGGCGATCCGTGAACTCGCGCGCGGGAGCCGGGACTTCAGAGAACGGGTCGAGCAGAGCTTGCAGCTGTTGCGCCGCGCGGCGCTCGAGGCAGAGTTCCAGCTGCTGGGGGCCGAAGCGGGGGAATTGAGCGCTGCCCACGAGGACTTGGCGAATGCCATTGAAGATGCCGGGGGCCGACCCGGCGACTCGGTCGCCACCGGCCTCGAGCGGCAAGCGAGCGAGTTGTCTGACCAAGCGGAAGACTTGAAGGAGAAGATCGGCGATCTGATCGCGGAGCTCGAGCGAGCCGGCGAGCCTGGCGCGCAGCAGCAGGCGCAGACGGCCGCGGGGGCGATGGGCGAAGCGGCCCGATCCGACCGGCAGGCCGCGGAGGCGCTGCGCGGGCAGCGGGCCGCGGGCAAGGCGGCGCGCGACGCGGCGTCCCGAATGAAAGAGGCGGCAGCGGCGCTGCAGCGGGGACGTGACGAGATGCAGCAGCGGTGGCGCCAACAGGTGGTCGAAGCCTTGGAGCGCGCCACCAGCGAGGCGCTCGAGTTGGCGCAGCGGCAGGGGGGAGTGAACCAACAGTTGGGGTCATCCGATCCGGTGCGCAACGGCGAAGCACGGTCCGAGGAGGTGGCACTGAAGCGGGGCGTGGATCAGCTGACCACGCGACTGGAGAGCACGGCCCGGGGTACGCTGTTGCTCGATCCGTCATTGTTGAGAGCGTCGGCCGCGGTCGGCGAAGTCATGGACGAGCTCTTGGGTCAGATGGGCGACGGCACACGGGCCGCCGGTGGTGACCCGCGACTGGGTGGCCGGGTGAGCGAGGCGCTGAACGAGTTAGCGTACCGGTTGATGCTGGCGACCGACGCCGCGTCCATGGCCCAATCGGGTACTGGAATGCAGGAGGCGCTGGAACAGCTGGCACAGCTGGCGGAGCAGCAAGGCGAGCTCAACGCGCAGGCAACCGGCATCGACGCGACGGACATGAGCGCGCTGATCATGCAGCGTTTGCGCGAGCTCGCCCAGCGGCAACGCGCGGTTGCCCGGGAGTTGGAGGACCTGAATCGCTCGCTCGGTCCCAAGGGTCAGGTGCTCGGTGAACTCGATGCCATGAGTCGCGAGGCCGAGGACCTGGCTCGCGAACTGGAGCGTGGGCGGTTGGACGAGCGTTTGGTCGAGCGCCAGAACCGGCTCTTCCAGCGTCTGCTTGACGCCGGTCGGACGTTGGAGCGGGATGAGTTCGATAAGGAGCGGCGGGCCGAGCGTCCGGAAGGCGTGGAGGTTCTGCGCCCGGGCGCTCTGCCGGAGGATGTCCTGCGCGGAGCCGAGTTCCCCTTGCCAAACGAGGAGGCGCTGCGCCAGTACCCGCCGGCGTTTCGACGGCTCATCCTCGAGTACTTCGACCGTCTAAACCAGCGGGATGGCTCCGGTGGCAACTAGGGCAGCACTCATTACGGTTCTTCTCCTCTGCAGCGCGGGCGGTGTCGTGGCCCAGAACGAGACGCGTCCCGATGTACGGCTCGAGCTCCGCCGGATCGAGACTCTCGAGCGTTCTGGTCAGCTGGCGGAAGCCGCGATGGCTCTGGAGGACATGCTCCGGAGGGCCCCGGCTCAGCCGGGGGCACTCCTGGCGTACGAACGCGTCTGCCGTCGGCTCGGCCAGCTGGACCGGGTCATTCCGGTGGTCGCGCGGGCCATCGGCAGAGATCCCGAGTCCGCCCTGCTGCGTCAGGTTCAGTTGCGCGTGCTGGCCGAGTTGGGGGACACGGAGGGGCTGAGAGAGGCGGGGCGGTTGTGGCTAGAGACGGCGCCGGGTTCCGATTCCGCCTACCGTGAGTACGCCGCTGCTCTGCTGCGTGTGGGCGCGCTGGGCGAGGCGGAGGCGATCCTCCGCCAGGGCGCCCGCGAGGCGGAGCGCCCCCTCGCCTTGGCTGTGGACCTGGCCAACCTGTATCAGGAGCAGCGCCGCTGGTCGGAGGCGGCCGAGCAATGGGTGCTCGTACTACGCTCGTCGCCGGACTTGGGTTGGGACCTGATCAACTTCAAGTTGCGGACACAAGGTCCCGAAGCCGACGCGGCTGCCGCAGCACTGCTGCGCCAGCTTGCCGACGGAACGACCAGCCTGCGAGAGCGGGAGTTGGCCGCCATCGCCGCGCTATATGTCGGCGCTGAGGAAGAGGCGCGGCGGCGGGCCGAATCGTTGCTGGAAGAACTCGAGGCACGTGAGCGCCAGGCGTTCATCAACGACTTCGCCGAGGTGGCGGCCAATCAGGTCCGGCCGGGAACCGTCGCCTGGGCATACCGGCAGCTGCTGCGCGAGGTGCCCGGTGATTCGATGCGGTGGGATCTGGCGCGGCAGATCGTGCAGAGCGATTTGTCGGCGGGCGACACGGTGGCGGCCGTGAATCTCCTGGACGAGTTGGTCGATGACGGCGAAGTCGGCGCGGCGGCACACGGGTGGGCATCGGGGCTCCGGATCCGGCTGCTGGCGTCGCTTGGCGATCTGGATCAGGCGAGGCGCGCCCTCGAGAGCTATGCGGCCGACTACGCCGAGCGACGTGAGTTTCCGCCGATCGCATTGGCGGTAGCCGACGAATACATGCGTCGCGGTCGGCTGAACGATGCCGTTGCCATTCTCGCGTTGATACCCGTCGACCGAGACCTGGACCCGGGCACACAGGCGCGAGTCTCGAGAAGCCGAGGCTTCCTGGCGCTCTACACCGGTCGCTATGACGAGGCACGGGCCGAGCTCGAGGTGGCTGCGGCCCTGATGAGTGGAGAAGGACGAGGCGAGGTGCTGAGAGTGCTGGGGTTCCTGCGTGCCGCCAATCGACCCGAGTTGGAAGCGGTCTCGGCGGCGTACCGAGCCACGGCGAAAGAGCGCCGGCGCGAGGCTCTCCAGAGCCTGCTGGACGGGCTGGAGGAGTCGC
>JASFLD010000283.1:0-6015 GCA_050118275.1 Gemmatimonadales bacterium | reverse complement strand
TCCTATGGGGGCGGCGCGAGTTGCTGGAGGAGATGTCACCTTATCAAGGCGGCGGCGAGATGATCGAGATTGTCCAATTGGACGAATCGACCTACAAGTCGGCGCCGCACAAGTTCGAGGCTGGCACGCCGAACGTGGCAGACGCCGTCGCCTTGGGAGCTGCGGTGGACTACCTGAGGCGGGTCGGACTCGAGCGCCTACATGCTCACGAGCTCGATCTCGTATCATACGCGTTGGAGCTTTGTGACCGACTGCCCCAATTCCATCAGCTCGGCCCGCTGGGCGATGATCGGGCAGGAGTCCTCTCGTTCGAGTTGGAGGGGATACACCCGCACGATGTCGGGCAGCTGCTGAACGATCAGGGCATCGCCGTGCGGGCAGGACATCACTGTAACCAGCCTTTGATGCGGCGGCTGGGACTTGGCGCGACAACGCGAGCCTCGTTCTATCTCTACAATGACCGCGATGATGTCGAAGCTTTGTACGAGGGATTGAGACAGGCCTTGGAGTTCTTTGGCTAGGAGGATTCACATGGCTGGAAAGAAGATTCTGCAGTTGGTCGGTGATTTCGTAGAGGATTACGAGGTGATGGTTCCGTTCCAGGCACTTCAGATGGTGGGCCATACGGTGCATGCGGTATGTCCCGACAAGAAGAAGGGTGAAAAGGTCCGTACCGCGATTCACGACTTCGAGGGCGATCAGACCTACAGCGAGAAGAAGGGGCACGACTTCGCTCTCAATGCGAGCTTCTCGGATGTGAGGGTGGAGGATTACGATGCGCTGTTGATCTCCGGCGGTCGCGCGCCCGAGTACATTCGATTGAACGATAGGGTGTTGGAGATCGTGCGCGAGTTCGTCGAAGCGGACAAACCGATCGCGGCGGTCTGTCACGGTGCGCAGGTGCTTACGGCGGCGGGAGTCGTCGACGGTAAGAGCGTCTCGGCGTATCCGGCCGTGGGGCCGGAGGTCAATCTCGCAGGAGGCGAATACGCCGACATCGGCATGACGGAAGCGGTCGCCGATGGCAAGCTGGTCACGGCACCCGCGTGGCCGGCACATCCCGCCTGGCTGGCGAAGTTCCTCGATGTTTTGGGCACGAAGATCGAACCGTAGGAACGGGGTTGTGGCCCAGCGAGCCTGATCGTGACAGCCTGTATCGAGTTTCGACCGATGGCGCTGGGTGGCCGTTCGACGGCCGAGCGGAAGCCCATCGCGAGTTGGAGCGGAGCGCTCATTGCTCGATACTCGATACGGCGCCGCCTACTCAGAGATCTTCGCCTTCATCCATGTCTCGCACTTCTTTGATCAGCTTTGCTCTCTTCAACGCATCGCTGCCGAAGCGGTTCGATACCTCATCGAGTGCCTCAGCGACGCGGCGTGCGGCGGCGTCTCGTCGACAGTCATCCTGAAAGAGACCGAGCTGATCGTCGGGCGCGTGCTCGTGGAGCCCGGACACGCTGATCCCAATCAATCTTATCGGGCGGTCGCCGGGGTCTGCGGCCGCCATGAGGTCTCGAGCGATGGGATAGATGCCCTCTGTGGTGGATAGGGAGGACTCTGTGGTGCGGCGTCTGGTCAACGTCTCGAAAGGTGCGAGGCGCAGCTTCACGGTAACCGTGTGTGCCGCAAGGGTACGACGCCGAAGGCGGGCAGCGACTTCTTCGGTCAGTGCCAGGAGCGTCCGCCGTACGAATTCGCGGTCTTCCGTATCGGTCATGAAAGTCGTCTCACGGCCGATCTGCTTTCGCTCGCGGCCGGGCCGAACTGGGCGCTCATCGATGCCGTTGGCAAGCCGATGCAGGTGAACGGCATGGGTATGTCCCAGGTGCCGTTCGAGCAGCACGAGAGGCAGGTCCGCCAACTCTCCGACGGTCCGGAGTCCGAGGGCGTGGAGTCGCTGGGCTGTCTTGTCGCCGACGCCCCAAAGCCGCTCTACCGGCAATGGGGAGAGAAAAACTTTCTCGCTGCCGGGAGGGACAGTGACGAGACCGTCGGGCTTCCGAAGGTCGGAGGCCAACTTTGCGAGGAACTTGTTCGTTGCCACACCGATTGAAACCGTCAACCGTTCCTCTTCGAGAACTCGTTTCTTGATGCTCTCGGCGATGGTTACGCCGTCGCCGAACAGTCGCGCCGATGCGGTGACGTCGAGGAATGCCTCGTCGATGCTCAGCTTCTCGACGAGCTCGGTGTAGGAATCGAAGATTCGCATGATTCGCTCGGAAGCCTCTGCATAGAGGCTGAAGCGCGGCCGCAGGTAGATGGCGTGGGGGCAGCGGCGATATGCCTGAGAGATCGGCATCGCGGAATGGAGGCCGAACTTTCGTGCCTCGTAGTTGCAGGCGGCCACGACGCCGCGTCCCCGGCCGCCGCGCGGGTCCGCTCCAACCACGATCGGCCTGGCGGCGATCTCTGGATTCTCGCGAGCCTCTACGGACGCGTAGAAGGCATCCATGTCGGCATGCAAAATGGTTCGAGTCATAGTTCATCTCACGTTGACCGGCACTCCGCAGCCGTCTAACGTTCTAGCCGGGAAATGAAAGACGCAACCTTCGGGGGGTACTTGCGCGAGCACGAGCGTCCTCCTGCCTTCATGGGCCGGGACGGCGACTCTTACACGGCGGAGATCATTGCCGAGCCGGAGGACTCGGATCCGAACGGCGTTTGGTTCGCCTACCTGTTTTTCCTCCGTTGGCGCGGCAATGAACCAGTCGGGCACGTTGAGAGTGAAGTCCTGGCCGAGGCAGAGGGCGAGGCAGAAGTGCGATCTGCCCTGGAAGCACTGACTCTTCACGAGGTGAAGAGTATCCTCGATCGGCTGGTGCCGGGATAGTGAGTAGCACCGATATCACCCGAGGCCGCGTTCTCCGTGCGGTGGGGGGCATTTACCAGGTCGAGCTCGCCGATGGCACCGAGGTCGACTGCGCGTTACGCGGTCGCTTGAAGCGCATCAAGCGGATCGGAAAGGTCGCAGTCGGTGACGTGGTCGGGATAAACAGGACGGCGGAAGACGCCGGGGTGATCGAGACCGTTGCGCCACGTAGGTCACGGCTCGCGCGACGCTCGGCCGACGGCCGGCGCGAGCAGATCATCGCAGCCAACGTGGAGCAACTGGCGGCGGTCTTCTCTGTCGCTCGACCGGAACCGGTGTTCGAACTGATCGATCGCACGCTGGTGCTGGCGGAGGCCAGCGACATCGGCGCTTTCCTCGTGGTGAACAAGATCGACCTGGTGAGAGAGGGCTCCGCCCTACCTGACTTCGGCGTCTACGAGGAAATCGGTTACCCTGTCCTTCACACCAGCGCCAGGTCCGGTCTCAATCTGGGCCGCCTAGCCGAAAGGCTCGCTGGCCACCTCACGCTGCTTGTGGGGCCGTCAGGGACAGGAAAGTCGAGTCTCTTGAACGGCTTGCAGCCGGGCTTGGGCCTGCGCATCGGTGAGATCAGCCGGTCGATTGAACGGGGACGGCACACGACGGTGACGGCTTCATTGCATCGCCTCGAGATCGGCGGGTACGTGGGTGATACACCCGGTCTCGGCAAACTGCAGTTTTGGGAGGTCGGCACCCACGAGCTGGACTGGTGTTTTCCAGAGTTCCGGACGTTCAACGGCCGGTGCCGATTCCCCGATTGCTGGCATATCGAGGAGCCCGATTGTGCGGTCAAGCAGGGGGTGGAGGAGGGAACTGTGTCGGAGCGAAGGTACGGGAGCTACCGGAAGATCCTCATGGAACAGGGGTCGTGACTGGCCCGGCGGATTCTGTGTCGGTGATTGAACGAATCGCGGGCGAGTTGGCGCGCCGGGAGCCGACGAGGGCAGAAGACGGCAGCTACGATGTTCAGGCGGCGGTAGCGCTGTTGTTGCGGCCGGTGGGTGAGCTACTGGAGTTCTTGGCGATCAAGCGCGCCGAGGACGAGAGAGACCCCTGGTCGGGTCATATCGCGTTGCCCGGTGGACGGCGCGATGCGGCTGATGAGAGTTTGTGGGCGACGGCGGTGCGCGAAGCCCGGGAGGAGGTAGGGGTCGACCTCGTTCGTTCCGGCCGGCTATTGGGCCAATTGGACGATGTATGGCCGCGGACCCGGCGGATTCCGGCGATCGCGATCACGCCGTTCGTGGTGTTCGTCGAATCGGCTGTCTCGGCGCGGACGAACTCGGAAGTTGAATACGCGGTCTGGGTACCGGTGGAGATCGTCACGGATGAGGGCTTGCGTGGCACCCTGACGCTCGCTGCTGTGCCGGATCGTGAGTTTCCGACCATCGAGTACGGCGGCCACGTCATTTGGGGCTTGACCCTTGGTATCCTCCGGCAATTCGAGGAAGTGCTGAACCGGATCGGCTACCCCGAAAGGGGGAGGGGTTGAGACCTGCGCTGATCGTCGGTTGCGGCTACACCGGCCTTCGGCTGGCGGCGCGCCTGCGGGCCGCTGAACTGGCATCTCCAGTGGTTGGAACGACCCGGAGCGAGGCAAGGGCCGATGAGCTGGCGGCGGCGGGAGCCGACCCGCTGGTCGGCGATGTCAGCGGGCGGGAGCTGTTGGGCCGGATCGCCCGACTGAAACCCGGATTGGTGGTCTACTTCGTTCCTCCTCGCCGGAGCGATCCCTTGGCGGGTTTGTTGAGCAGTCTGGAACAAATGGGCGTGAGGGCGTTCCTCTACGCCAGCAGCACGGCATTATACGGTGATCGGGGGGGTGGTTGGGTGGATGAGACGACGGCGGTGCGACCGGAGAGCGCCGCCGCGAAGGCGCGATACGCGGCGGAGCAATTGGTTCTCGACGCGATGGACGTCGCTGGCTTGCCCGCGCGGATTTGCCGAATCACGGGGATCTACGGTCCGGAGCGGACCTTGAAGGGTGTTTTGCAGAGCGGAGATTATGTGCTCATCGAAGGCCGCGACACGTGGGTGAACCGGATCCACGTTGATGATCTCGTGACCGGCTTGATTGCGGTGTGGCAGCGAGGAGTGAGCGGTGGGATTTACAACATGGCAGACGATACGCCGCATCGGTCATCGGAGTTCGCGAATCTGGCGGCGAAGTTGCACGGTCTGCCCGCACCGCGTTGGATCGAGGAGGCGCAGGCCCGCGAAAGATTCAGCGCCCAGCGCTTACGACGCAAGCTCGACAGCAAAAGGGTCAGCAACCGCCGACTGCGGGAAGATCTCGGTGTGACGCTGGCGTACCCGACTTACAAGCTCGGCCTTCCTGCGGCGATCGCCGCGGAACTGCACGGCAACCATCCGAGCGCTGCTCCCTAACGCTGCCGAGCAGGTCAATCGTGGGTATCGACCCAGTCAGCGACGAAGATATTCGTGTTTCCCGGGTTGGCGTTGTAGCGGTTGGAGGCCCAGACCAGCTTGGTCCCATCGGAGTTGAACATTGGGAAACCATCGAACTCATCGTGGAAAGTGATGCGCTCGAGGCCGGTGCCGTCGATGTTTATGGCGTAGAGGTCGAAGTTGCGCCCGCCGGGATCGTGCATGTTTGAGACGAAGATCACGCGGTCGCCGCTGGGAAAGAAATAGGGGGCGAAATTGGCTGCGCTGTTGTCGGTCAACTGCCGTTTGTTCGATCCATCGACGTCCATCAGGAAGATCTCGAGCTTGCTGGGCCTGATCATGTTCTCTGCCAGCAGTCGCAGATAGTCCTGCTGCTCCTCCTCTGTCTTGGGGTGGTAGGCGCGGTAGACGATCTTGGTGCCATCGTAAGAGAAAAAGGGGCCGCCATCGTAGCCGAGCTCGTCGGTGAGTTTCTGCACATTCGACCCGTCGGCGTCCATCGTGTAGATGTCGAGGTCGCCGTCCCGCAGTGAAGTGAATACGATCTTCGCGCCGTCCCGCGCGATCGTCGCTTCGGCATCGTAGCGCCACGTATCCGTCAGTTGCGTAAGATCCTCGCCGTCGCGATCGGCAACGAAGATGTCATAAGACGGATACAACGCCCATACGTAGCCCTGCGAATAGTCGGGCGGCGGAGGGCACTGTGGGTCGGTCAGGTGGGTCGACGAGTAGAGGAT
>JASFLD010000282.1:0-6026 GCA_050118275.1 Gemmatimonadales bacterium | reverse complement strand
GATCTCTTGCACCTCCAGGTCCTCGTCAGTGGGCGGGAAGTCGCCCGTGGCGGCGTTGCCAGCCAGCCATCTGATGCGGCTCGCCAGCATCATGGGCCAGCGCGTATCGTCCTGACCCGTACCGGAAAGCTTCAGCTGGATCATCTTTCCTTCCAGCTCGGTCAGTCGACCATCCAGCGAGTCGGCGGCCGCCGTCAGTTCGTCGGGCTGTCCACCGTCGGCCTCCTCATTCAGCATCGACTTCAGCTCGTGCAGTTGTCGGCGCATCCATTCGATCTGATTCACCATCCCGGCGACCTCGTTCATGTCGTCCCGCAGCTGCCACAGCACGGCCATCTGCGCTGCGATGTCGGCCTCGCTTCCCTCGGAGTGCGGGTCCTTGAGCACCTCCAGACTGCCGCTGTATTTCGTACCGCCAGCCTCGAGGACTACGCCGTAGGTGCCGGGCGGCGCCAGAACCGTCCAGCGTCCTTCAGGCGCCGCACGCCAGCCGTCATCGTTCAGCTGAACCCAGTCGGAATAGAGCGGTTTGGTGCGAAGCTTCATCTGCGTGGTCGAATCCGTCTCCAGATTCCACCACACGCGATTGATTCCCACCTCCTTCTTCCCATCCATGGTACGGATCGTATCGCCCGCCTGATTGACGATGTGGATCTTCACATCGCCGTCCGGCGCGCTCTTCAGCCAGTAGTTGATCGAGGCGCCGTAAGGCGGGTCGTCACCCGCCGACGGGTCGTCGAACATGGCGAACGGCGCCGTGATCGGTCGAAAGCGGTAGGCCGTGCGCGGCTGGAAGAGATGAACCGTTGCGGCGGTCACGTCGGAAGTCAGCTGCTGCAGCGGCGTGACGTCGTCGAGGATCCAGATGCCGCGGCCATAGGTCCCGACCACCAGGTCGCTGAAATCGGGCTGCACCTGGATCCAATACATCGGCGCCGGCGGCAAGTTGGTTTGCAGCGGCTGCCAGTGGCCGCCATCGTCGAAGGAGATGTAGAGCGTGCTCTCGGTGCCCAGATAGAGGAGCCCCGGCCGTACCGGATCCTCGCGTATGTTTCGCGTGAAGCTGACCGGCGTGCGGGCGATGCCGTTGGTGATGCGCGTCCAACTGCGACCGAAGTTCTCGGTCTTGTAAACGTAGGGGTCGAAGTCGCCCATTTGGTGGCGGTCGACCGTGATATAGGCCTTGCCGGCGCTCCAGCGCGATGCGTCGATGTTCCGGACGATGCCCAGCGGCGGCAGGTTCGGGATGTTTCTCGTCACATCGGTCCACGTCGCACCGCCGTCGCGACTGATGTGGACCAACCCGTCGTTGGTGCCCGCCCACAACACCCCCTGCTCGACCGGCGACTCGTCCAGCGCGTAGATCACGCAGCAGTACTCCACCCCAAGGTTGTCGGGAGTCAGACCGCCCGAGATCCCCATCTTCGTCGTGTCGTGGGTGGTGAGGTCGGGGCTGACGACCTCCCAGCTCTGGCCGCCGTTCGTGGTTCGGTGAACGACCTGGCTGGCGACGTAGACGGTGTTGTGATCGTGCGGCGAGATGAGGAGCGGGAAGGTCCACTGGAAACGGTAGCGGATCTGGTCGGCCGGCCAACCGATGGAACTCTCCGGCCAGACCTCGACGTTCCGGAACTGGCGGGTCCGCTCGTTGTAGCGCACGACGATCCCGCTGGCGGCGCCCCAACCCGAGGTGCTCGACCAGATGAGGTCCGGCACCATCGTGTCGGGCGTGGCGAAGCCGCTCTCACCGCCGCCCACCTCGTGCCACATGCCTCGTGTGATGCCAGCGCCGGTGCGGCTGTTGCTGGGGCCGCGCAGCGACGGCCCGTCCTGGCGGTTGGTGTAGACGTAATACGGGACCTGGTTGTCGACGGTCACGTGGTATAGCTGGGCAACCGGAAGCTGGACGCGGAACCACGTCTTGCCGCGATTCTGCGAGATCGAGACGCCGCCGTCGCCGGCCACGATCATCCGGTCGCCGTTCGCCGGGTCGATCCACATGTCGTGGTGGTCCCAGTTGGGGACCGAGTCGCCGCGCATCACATCGACCTGCTTTCCACCGTCCAGCGTGCGGCTGTAATCCGCGGCGAGGAAGTAGACCTCGTCGGCGTCGTCGGTGGAGACGGCGCAGCGCGTGTAGTACGCCTGGCGGGCCGCCATGTCGTGGCTGTAGTTCACCAACTTCCACTCCGCTCCGCCATCATCCGACCGCCACAGCTCGCCCGTGTTCTCGTGACCCTCCCAGGGGACGCCGTCGCTCGTCTCGATCAACGCGTAGACTCGGTTGGCGTCTCGCGGCGTCATGCACAGTCCGATCTTGCCAACCGGTGGATCCGGCAGGCCGTGCCCCTCCAGCCGGGTCCAGCTGTCGCCGCCGTCGCGGGATACGAAGATGCCGCTGCCCGGTCCGCCGCTCACCCGGCCCCACGTGTGGATCTCGATCTGCCACATGCCGGCAATCAGGTGGCGCGGGTTATCCGGATCCATCGCCAGGTCCGAAGCACCCGTGTTCTCATCCACGAAGAGAACGCGTTCCCAAGTGGCACCGCCATCGGTGGTCCGATAGATGCCGCGCTCCGGCTGTGGCGCGTAACCGTGGCCGACCGCGGCGACGTACACGATCTCGGGATCGGTGGGATGGATGATGATCCGCGCGATGCGGCCGGTGCCCTCCAACCCCATGTGCGTCCAGTTCGCGCCGCCGTCGGTCGACTTCCAGACGCCGTTCCCCACCGATACGTTCGAGCGGATGAACGGCTCGCCCGTGCCCGCCCAGACGACGCTGGGGTCGGACGCAGACACGGCCAGCGCACCCACCGCGGGGACGGCCACGCTGTCGGACACCGGCTTCCAGCGCAGGCCGCCGTCCACCGTCTTCCAGACGCCGCCCGCCGCCGCGCCGGCGTAATAGATGAGCGGATCGCCGGGAATGCCCGCGACGGCAACCAGCCGGTTCCCGACCGGGCCGATGTGACGGAAGTGCAGCTGCTCGTACAGGTCCGGGCCGACCTGCTGAGCCGTGCCCGCCGACGCCGTCAAACCCAGGAAGGAGATAGCGACCGCAAGTGCCGCCGGGATGGATCTCGCTCTCTTCGGCATACGTTACCCCCAGCTATGAGATTCGCACGTCCAGCCGCGGCACAATGTCGCGGACCGTGATCAAGAGCTTACGTCCTGTAGCGATTGAGTAATCCCGGAATTGAAGTCGGTGGCGCTGTGAACGCTCGAATCGAGAGTCAGCGCGAGTGGCTGACGCGCCGCTCGCGCGTAGCACTCGCAGTCCGGATGCCTGGATGCTCGAGTGACAGTCCAATACCCGGCTGCCTGGTGCAGCCTGCGGACGTTCCGTCAACGACCTCCGTTCTCGGGATTGATCCCGACAAAGATACGTGCCGGCGGACGATCTGCCACTCCCCCGACCTCCTCCACCACCCCGTCAATCGTAGCGCAGTGCCTGCACTGGCTCGGTGGCCGCGGCCCGAAGCGACGGTGACAGACTTGCCAGCACTAGAGCGAGCAGCAGCAACGCCAACACGCCGGCGAACGCGATCGGGTCGAGCGGGTTCAGTCCCAGCAAGAAGCTGCCCAGCAGATTGGCCACGCCGACCGCCAGCACGAATCCCGCCGCAAGGCCAGGCGCGATACGGAAAAGCTCCGTCCGCAGCACCAGCGCTAGAACATCGCTTCGCTTGGCGCCCAGCGCCAAGCGGATGCCGATCTCGCGCGTTCGCCGAGCGACCATCTGCGCGACCACCGCGTACACGCCCACAGCCGAAAGCAGAAGCGCCAGCGCGCCCAGTGCAGCGCTAATGCCGGCAGCCAGCCTCTGCGGCAGGATGCCGACGGCGGTGTACGCTTCCAGCGAGCGCGCGGGCTCGAGCGCCAACTGCGGATCGCGAGCGCGGATCTCCCGCGACAGCAGTGCCGGCAGTCCAGTCGCCCCTCGCTCTCCGCGCACTATGATGTTCAACTGGGGTCGCCACTCTTGAGAGTATGGTAGATAGAGCATCGGACCCGTGGTCTCGGTCAATGTCTGGTTCTTCACGTCGCCCACGACTCCCACGACGGTTCGCGCCGGAGCCTCCGCGCCTCCCCAGCGTATCGTCTTGCCAAGCGGGTTGGTGTTTGGCCAGGCCCGCCGAGCCAGCGTCTGGCTGACTATGACAGTCAGTGGCGCGTCCGGGCCGTCGCGCTCCGCGAAGTCACGGCCCGCCAGCAGCGGAATGCGGAGCGCCTCGAAGTATTCAGGCGATACGACATTGTGATCGCAGCCGAGCCCACCGGACTCACCCGTTTCGAAGCCTTCGGGATAGACCGGCGCTCCATGCGCGGCGAGATCGAGCGGTAGATCCAGCGACGTGGCCGCTGCCCTCACGCCCGGCAGCGACTCCAATCGCTGCGTGATCTCGTCAACGAAGCGGCGCCCGCTCTGTTCATCGTAGCCCTCGATGGACAGATCGATCGAGACGAAGTCTACACCGTCGGGATCGAAACCTGTCTCCAACGCTCCCGCCGTTTGCAGCGCTCTGAGGAATAGCGCCGCCGAGATCAGGAGCGCCGCCGACAGCCCCACCTGTCCATTCACGAAGACGGCCCGCGCCAGGCTCCGAGCGCCGCCGGTGCCGCTACTTCCCTGCTTCAACGAGCGGACCAGATCCGGCCGCGAGGCACGCAGCGCTGGCGCGAGGCCGAAGGTGACCCCGGTGGCCAACGCGATGCCGAAGCCGGCCGCGAGGACCAGTGCATCGGGCTGCACATCTATATAGACCGGCAACGGGATGGAGAGTTGGAGCTTCGAGACCAGGCCCAACAGCCAGGCGGTCAGCACCGCGGCCAGTCCAGCGGCCGCCACGAAGAGTGTCAGCGACTCGGTCAACAAGAGTCGAACCAGGCGTGCGCGACCGCACCCGAGTGCCAGGCGGACGGCGATCTCGCGTTCGCGGTTCAACGCGCGGGCCAATAACATGCCGGCCACGTTGGCGCAGGTGATGAGCAGGATCAATCCGACCATCGCCATGAGGACTCCGAGAAACGCGCCTACAGCGCTCCGGCCTACGCCGGGAACCGGCCCGATCGGCAGTACGCGGCCGCTCTTCTGACGATACTCGCGAGGAAATCGTTGTCGCTGCTGGTCGAACAACGAACGCACCGCTTCGTTGGCTTGGTCGAGCGTGACACCAGGAGCCAAACGAGCGATGACCATCAGCCAGTTGTTGTCGACATGTTCGAGATCGTTGATCCCCGGCCGTGCCGCCTGGAGCATCCCCATGGGGACCCAGAGGTCGGGCTGAAGAAGCGACATGTGGCCGCCGAAGCCTTCAGCCGCGACTCCCACGATGGTGACCCTCTCACGGTTGAGGCTGAACGTGGCACCCACGATGCCCGGATCGCCGCCGAAGCGATCCCGCCACAACCGGTGACTGAGGACGACAGCGGAGGCCGGCGCGCGGGGGTCGTCCTCGTCCGGCAAGAAGAAACGGCCGCGTGCGGGCCGGACGCCGAGGACATTGAAGTAGTTCGCTGATACGAGCATGGCATCCACGCGCTCACCCGCACCGCCCGTGCTCATGCTCATGGTGATCAGACTCCAACCTGCCGCAGCCTGAAGCGGCGCCGCTCTCTCCTGCAGAGCGAGCAAATCGGGATAGGAGAAGGTGTCAAAACCACGACCCATGTAGCTCCGCCCCACTTCAACCACCCGCTCCGGCTCCTCGAGAGATGGCGGCGACTGGATCAGCAGCGCGTTCACGGCGCTGAAAATCGCCGTATTGGCGCCGATTCCCAAGGTGAGCGTCAGGACGGCCGTCGCCGTGAACCAGGGGCGCTTGCGAGCCGTGCGTAACGCGAAGCGGATGTCCTCGCCGATTCCGCGCATGAGGCCTCCTGTCGATGTCTTGAACGCCCGCGGCTTGCTGCAGCTGCTGACCGGGACAACTACGTCGTACTTCCGGGCTGAGTTTCAGTCAGCGCCTGCCATACTGCACCCCGCCGCCTTCCGGCCCGGCATCGGCGACGGCGGGCGGGAA
>JASFLD010000281.1:0-6028 GCA_050118275.1 Gemmatimonadales bacterium | reverse complement strand
ATCGGCGAGTATCTGCGCTTCGCGACTCGCTTGATTCTGGCATTTGGTCTCATCTTCGAGTTGCCTCTGGTGTCGCTGCTGTTGGCGGTCCTCGGGCTGATCACAGCCGACACGCTGAAGCGGTTTCGGCGACACGCGATCGTCGGCGTCGCCATCGTGTCCGCCCTCCTCACTCCGGCGGACGTCTATACGATGCTGATGATGATGGCACCGCTCCTGATTCTGTATGAGATTTCGATCCTCCTCGTCGCCATGGTGGGTCGTCGGCGGTCCGCGGAGCAGGACGAGCAAGCCGCCGCCGACTGAGTTCTCCATCGATCTGACGCCGGTCACGCTCGTGGCAATCGCGTTGGCCTGGCTTTTTGCGCCCGTCTCCGATCTGCGAGCCGAGCCGCGGGCGGATCTGGGCTACACCGCGCCCTTCCTGCAGGATACCACGAGGGCACGGGATCGCAGGCCCGAGAAGAAGTTGGACGAGCGGGAGCGACCCGACAGCGCGGCCGCGCTGGCGGCAGACTCGCTGGCCGAGCAGTCCAATCCGTTCCCGTCGCCCGACTCGATCATGCAGCGGCTGATGGAGCGGCCCGGCTACCGGCCCGTCGTCTACCGCGGTGATACGCTGCAGTTTTCGTCGAGCGACCGAGCCATCCATATCAGGCAGCGGGCGAACATCGAGCGGGCCGGCGAAGAACTGTCGGCCGACTCGGTGGTGTACGAGGGGCAGACCCGCTTCGTCACGGCATACGGGAAGTCCAAGCTGATCAACGCGAGTGGTGAGGAAGTGGATAGCGAGGTAGGTCCACTGTTCTACCACACCGACCGCAGGATCGGCACGGTGATGGGAGGGAAGACCAAGTGGGAAGTTTGGAACGTCGAGGGCGATTTCACACTCGAAGGAACCGACACTCTCTGGGTCAGGAGCGGCTTCTTCACTTCATGCGATCTGCCGGAGCCGCACTACCGCTTCGAGTCTGACCGCATCAAGTTGGTTCTCGGCCGTATCGTCGTGGCGTGGCCGGTCCGCCTCTATTTTGGCGATGTCCCCGTCTTCTGGTTTCCCTTCATCGCTCAGGACATCCGCCGAGGACGGCATAGCGGATTGCTGACGCTCGGTTTCGGCTTCAACGATATCATCCGCAACAGCAGTGACTACAACCGCCATATATCCAACGTCGGATACTACTGGGCTATCAGTGATTATACTGACGCTCAGTTCAGCATGGACTGGTGGAGCGATAACTGGACACCCCGTTTCGACACCTATTTTCGCTATCGCTGGCGTCAGAAGTTCCTCGACGGACGCATCGGATTGTCTCAGTTCTTCCGTCCCAATGGTAAAGAGATCTCTGGTTCGTGGAACCACAGCCAGAAATTCGGGGAGCGCAGCGACCTGCGCGCCTCTGTGCAGTTCGTTTCGAGTCAGCAGTTCAACCGCGAGAACGAGTACAACCCCGAGCGATTGACTCAGAATATCCGCTCGAACATCGGCTTCTCGCGCCGCTTCGATTGGGGATCGCTCAACCTCAGCGCCCAGCGGGTCCAGCCGCTGTCGGACAGCGCGACGACGACGATGACGCTTCCGCAGCTGTCGCTCACTCTCACGCCGATCGTCCTCACTCCGGCACGGTCCCCCCTTGAAGCTCGCTGGTACAGCGACTTGACCTGGACGGGCAGCACCAACTTCAGCCGTACGCTGTCGCAGGCGACCGGACAGCCGGACCAGACCTCAACCAACGGGAGCCTGACATCGAACCTGACACTGGGCAATTTGCGTTGGAACTCGAGCGCGAATCTGCGGGATCAGACGACCGAGTTCACTCGGGATATCGTTTCCAGCGAGGCCGATCAAACGCTGGATACGATCCTAGTGTTCGGACCCAGCATCACGCAGGGTGACATAGCTTGGCGCTCGTCGTTCGGCTATCAGCAACGTCTCGTTGGCTCCAGTACGATCACCCCGGCGCTGAACCTGGATGGGAGATTCTTCCGATCCAATGCCAGTGATCTTAGATATGTATCCGCACCGACACGTATCTCGGTAAGCGCGTCGCTCAACACCGACGTTTACGGGTTCTTCCCCGGATTCGGATCCTGGGAACGCATCCGGCACAAGTTCTCGCCGGCGTTCAGTTGGAGCTATAGCCCGGAGGTGAAGCCTTCCGAGCGACTGAGGGAGCTGGGCTTCCCCACCGATTCCGCAGCGGCGCGACATCAGATTACGATGACGCTCTCGCAGACGTTCGAGGCGAAACTCAAGCCGCGTAGCCGCGAGGAAGAGCAACCGGCAGATTCGCTGGCGGAAGGGGAAGCGGAGCCTGGCGCGGCGCGGGACTCGGTCCCGGCGGAGCAAACGCCCGAGTCGCGCAAGATTACGGTGATGGCGATCCGTACTTCGGCACTCGCGTACGATTTCGTGACGGGCAAACTCATCACTGGGCAAATATCGAACTCTCTGACTTCCGATCTCCTGCGGGGGCTGACGGTACGATTCGATCACGATCTCTTCGATGAATCCGACGGACGTCGTTTCGCGCCGTTCCTCACCCAGCTCAACCTCAGCTTCTCGCTCGGCCAACGCACGGTGGCCGGACTGTTCGGCGAACCGAGTGGGGGCCTCGGCCGCGGCGGGATCGTGCCGGAGCCACGCGGCTTCGACGAGCAAGAATTGGGGATGTTACCGGAAGAAGAGCGGCCGGGAGGTGTCGAGCCCGGCGGCGGGGAAGCGGATCGCGGCGCGCGTCGCCCTTGGAGCCTGAGTATCGATTACAGTCTTGTGCGACAGCGGCCGATTCCGACAAGGGATCCGGTCCCGGACCGCCAGTCGATCCGGGCCAACCTCGGCTTTAGCCCGACACAGAATTGGTCCTTGAATTGGCGGACGACCTTCGACGTTGAACGCAGCGACTTCGTCGATCACACGATCTCACTGCGTCGAGATCTTCACCGCTGGTCGGCGACTTTCGAGTTCTGGCAGTCCGCGAACGGAAACTTCGTCTTCAACTTCAGGGTGAACCTCAACGACCTGCGCGATGTCAAATTTGACTACCGCCAGGAAACTAGCGGATAAGACCCGGCGATCGTCCACTCTTTCTGAATCCGGAGGAAGCGATGTCCACGTTGGTCAGCGAATCTCGTAAAGTGCGCGCGCCGCGCGGCACCGAGATATCCTGCAAGAGCTGGCAACAGGAAGCGGCGCTGCGAATGCTGATGAACAATCTCGACCCCGAGGTCGCCGAAAAGCCGGAGGAACTGATCATCTACGGCGGTTCGGGTCGAGCGGCTCGATCTTGGGAGGCCTTTGACGCGATCGTCAAGGCGCTGCGCCGGCTCGACAACGATGAGACGCTGCTGGTCCAGAGCGGAAAACCGGTGGGTGTTTTTCGGACTCACGAAGACGCGCCGCGGGTCTTGATCGCCAACGCCAACCTGGTGGGTCGTTGGGCCAACTGGGACTACTTCCGCCAATTGGAGCGCAAAGGTCTCATCATGTACGGACAGATGACCGCCGGCTCCTGGATCTACATCGGCACGCAGGGAATACTGCAAGGGACTTTCGAGACCTTCGCCGCCGCGGCCCGCGAACACTTCGCCGGGTCGCTGGGGGGGCGCTTCGTGTTGACCGGTGGGCTAGGCGGTATGGGTGGCGCTCAGCCTCTCGCTGCGACGATGAACGGCGGTGTCCTGCTTGGCGTCGAAGTCGACCCGGAGAGGATCAGGCGGCGGCTGGAGACGCGCTATCTCGATCGCGCGACGGAGGACCTGGATGAGGCGCTGGACCTGGTGGCCCGCGCCTGCGAGAACGGTGAGCCGCTCTCAATCGGCCTTCTGGGTAACTGTGCCGACGTTCTCCCGGAGATCGTGCGGCGCGGTATCGTGCCCGATCTGGTGACCGACCAGACGAGTGCACACGATGCGTTGAATGGGTATGTTCCGAAGGGTCTTTCGCTGCAAGAGGCCACAGATCTCCGCAACCGCGACCCGCAGGGTTACGTCGAGCGGGCCATGGAATCGATAGCCACGCACGTCCGCGCGATGCTCGAAATGCAGGAGCAGGGCGCGGTAGTCTTCGATTACGGCAACAATATCCGGGCCCAGGCTCGGGATGCGGGTGTCGAGAACGCTTTCGATATCCCGGGCTTCGTACAGGCCTACGTCCGTCCGTTGTTCTGCTTGGGCAAAGGACCGTTTCGTTGGGCGGCGCTCTCCGGTGATCCGTCCGACATCCAGAAGACCGACGAGTTGGTGCTCAGCCTCTTCCCGGCCGACGAATCGCTCGGCCGCTGGATCCGCCTGGCCAGCGAGAAGGTGGCCTTTCAGGGACTACCCGCTCGGATCTGCTGGCTGGGACAAGGAGAGCGCGCCGAATTCGGCCTCGCGATCAACGATCTCGTGGCGCGCGGCGTGGTGAGCGCGCCGATCGTGATCGGCCGGGACCATCTCGATACGGGCTCGGTCGCCAGTCCCTTCCGTGAGACCGAGGGCATGAAAGACGGCAGCGACGCGATCGCCGATTGGCCGATCTTGAATGCGATGCTGAACGTGGCGAGCGGAGCGTCGTGGGTCAGCTTTCACCACGGCGGCGGCGTGGGCATCGGTGACTCGCTGCATGCCGGCCAGGTGATCGTGGCCGACGGAACGCCCGAGGCTGCCAGGCGCCTCGAGCGCGTCTTGACGAACGATCCGGGCATAGGGGTGGCTCGCCATGCGGACGCCGGCTACGAGCAAGCCATCGAGACGGCGCGTCGTCACGGAATCAAGCTCCCGATGAACGATGACTGAAAGCGACCGTTTCGTATTGGAGGCGGCCCAGGTCCTGACCTGCCCGGGTGGATCGGGAGCGCGAAGACGAAAGGCCCTGCGGAACGTCGGGTTGATCGAAGACGGGGCGGTTGCGATCGGCGAAGGCAGGATCGAGGCTGTGGGGAAGCGATCGGAGTTGGGGAGCCGCTTTCCCGACGCGCAGCGGATCGACCTCGGCGGTTGTGTGTTGTCGCCGGGCCTGGTCGATTCTCACACACACGCCGTTTTTGGAGCCTGGCGGCTGGACGAGTATGAGCTCCGCTGTGCCGGTCTCCCCTATATGGAGATCGCCAGGCGTGGCGGTGGCATCAACGCTTCGGTCGAGGATCTCCGCGGGCGTTCCGAGGAAGAACTGATCCAGCTGGCTCGCGCCAGACTGCGACGCATGGTGGAACACGGTACTACGACGGTGGAGGTCAAGAGCGGCTACGGGCTCACCTTGGAAGACGAGCTGAAGATGTTGCGTGTGGTACGAGCGCTGTCTGCGGAAGATTGGGTCGATCTGGTTCCGACGTTTTTGGGCGCGCACTCCGTGCCGCCGGAATATCGGCAGCGGCGGGACGAATACATCGAATTGGTCGTGCGGGAGATGATACCGGCCGTCGCGGACTCTCGTCTGGCGGTCTTTTGCGACGTCTTCATGGAGCCCGGCGTGTTCACTCCAGACGAGACCCGCCGGATCCTCGAAGCCGCAGTGGAGCACGGCTTGGTGCCTCGCATACACGCCGACGAGTTCGAGTCCAGCGGCGGCGCGGAGCTGGCTTCCGAATTCGGCGCCGCCTCGGCCGATCATCTCGGTGCAGTCTCCGCTGGCGGCATAGCGGCACTGGCGAATTCCACTACCGTGGCCACGCTTCTGCCGGGCACGTTGCTGTTCCTGGGGAAGGAGGGGTATCCGCCGGCGCGGACGCTGATCGATCGGGGTGCGGCGGTGGCGCTTGCCACCGACTTCAATCCGGGTTCGTCTCCGACCGTCAACTTGCAGGTTATCATGAGCCTGGCCTGCAGCCGACTGGGTATGTCGCCAGCTGAGGCGTTCGTGGCCGCCACTGCCAACGGTGCGGCCGCGCTGCAGCTCTCGGACGGGTGCGGCACGCTCGAGGTTGGGGCACCGGCCGATATCGCGGCCTTCGGAGTCTCCGATTACCGTTTGGTGCCCTACCTATACGGCACCAATCACTGCGTCGCCGTATGGAAGCGGGGGCGGAGAATCCACTAGCCGCGTGAG
>JASFLD010000280.1:0-6031 GCA_050118275.1 Gemmatimonadales bacterium | reverse complement strand
CGCTGCCACCCGAGAGGAACCGCCGGGGCTCCGCCAGACGGGCATGCGCCTCGACGAAGTCATCGCGTGGAATGCAGTCTCCGTCGGAGAAGATCAGGTAATCGGCCCTGGTGGCCAGCAGTGCGCGGTTCAGGATCTCCGTCTTGCGAAAACCGCGGTCCTCGTGCCAGACGTGCCGCAACTCGAGCTTCGTCTCCGACCGAACCTTCTCGATCAAGTCGCGCGTCTCGGGTCCGGAGCCGTCGTCGGCGATGATCAGCTCGAAGTCTTTATGGGACTGGCGAGCGTAACCCCAGAGCACCCGCTCCAGATGTGCCGGCTGGTTGTAAGTGGCGAGGATAATGGCCAGGTCGAAGCTCATAGTTCAAGTCATAATCGTTCGCCAAACCAAGCTAACGATCGATCAGCGAGTCAAGACTCGATTGCGCCGTCGATGTCATTGGATCCATGAGGTCAATCTAGCCTCGTGCAAGGTCCGGCGCTCGGGGACCGTTCGAATCTGGACGCACACTGTCTCACAACCGGACGGCCGGGCGTCTCCCTTGCGGGTCGAGCCTGCCGATTCCCCGGCTGTTCGTGGAGAGCGCGCCGGCGGACCGCGATGGCAGCAGACTTGCGTTTGCGCCTGCTTGGCAACCGCGCTCTGGAATCACATCGTCCAGCGTGAAAGGCGCCCGATGAGTACGGTTCTCGACGATTTCCGATACGCTTTCCGCGGACTGCGCAAGGCTCCTTCGTTCTCGGCTATTGCCGAGCGACTCATGTTCGTCGGGGAGAGCCGTGTTGAGCCTGGTGATGCGCCACGGCGCGTGATAGGTCTTGCAACCGGCATTGTGGCCGCCTACGGTCTTACGCGTCTGCTGAGAAGCATGCTGTTCGGCGTCGAGCCGACGGACCCGATAACGTTCGGCCTTGTCTGGTGTTTCTGGCAGTTGTGCCGCTTGCGGCGTGTGTCGTTCCCGCGCGTCGAGCCTCCCGCGTCGATCCTCTGATCGCGAAGTTGTACGAGTGAGCAAAGAAATGAGCCTTGCGCCGAGGGAGGCCGGATGCGAGCGGGTGGAGAAAGGCAGCCGGTGCGAAGCTCGTCGGCGCCTGGTTGGAAGGGGATCAGCTCCGTGATGCAAGACGTACGCTACGCCGTGCGCGGCTTTCTTCGGGCGCCGGGGTTCGCGGCCGTGGCGGTGACCACGCTCGCGCTCGGGATCGGTGCCACGACCTCGATCTTCAGCGTCGTGAACGGGATCATCCTGCGCCCGCTGCCGTTTCCCGACCCGGACCGACTGGTGCGGCTGTACACCATTGAGGGCAGCGAAGATCGCGACAATCACAGCGGCGCCAATTTCCTCGACATCGAGGAGGAGAGTGAGTCGTTCGAGAACTTGGCCGGCTTCGTCACGGGGCGATTCAGTATAGCGGGCGCGGCCACACCCCGTGTCGTGCGCGGC
This sequence comes from Gemmatimonadales bacterium, assembly GCA_050118275.1. GTDB lineage: Bacteria > Gemmatimonadota > Gemmatimonadetes > Palauibacterales > KS3-K002 > JASFMO01. The sequence continues at coordinate 4,586 of JASFLD010000280.1, read as the reverse complement.
GCGATCGTGACCCCCGACTTCTTCTCCGTGATGGGCGTCGATGCCCTCCTCGGGCGGCCACTCGCGCCGGATGCCGACCCGCCCGGCGGCGATGCCACCCTGGTCATCGGCTACGGCCTGTGGCAATCGCAGTTCGCGGGAGATGTGGCGGTCCTCGGCCGGTCGTTGTGGGTGGACGGCGGAGAGTACACGGTCGTGGGCGTCATGCCGGCGGCTTTCGGCTACCCCGGCGACGCGCAGTTTTGGGCGGCGTCACGATACAAGGTTCCCGACCCGCCGTTCGACTTGGGGGGCGACCCGGCGGACATGCGGGGCGCCCAGTACTTCAACGCCGTGGGTCGCCTGAACCGCGATATCGAGCTGTCTCAGGCTCAGACCGAGATGACGATGATCGCGCAGCGCCTGGCCGAGGCCTACCCGTCGGTGAACGCGAACGAAGGGTTGCTCCTCGTTCCGTTGCACGAGTCGGTGGTCGGCAGGGTCAGCTCCACGCTTTACGTACTCCTGGGCGCGGTGGGGTTTCTGCTGCTCATAGCCTGCGCGAACGTGGCCGGCTTGTTGCTCGTCCGGGCGTCGGTCAGGGAGAAGGAGATCGTGCTGCGGTCCGCGCTGGGGGCCGGCCGCCTGCGGATCGTCCGGCAGCTGCTGACGGAGAGCGTCGTACTGGCCCTCCTGGGTGGCGTCGTGGGATTCCTCGCCGCGCTGTGGGGGACGCAGGCCCTGGTGGCCCTGGCGCCGGAGGGGATTCCGCGAGCCTCCGAGGTCGGTGCCGACTTCCTGGTGCTGGCGTTCGTCCTGGCGACCGTACTGAGCACGGGACTGCTTTTCGGGCTCGCTCCGGCGATCCAGTCGTTCAGCAGCAAACCGGCGTTATCGGCGATCGTTGCCGGGAGTAGGGTGACGTCGGGTCGAGCGCGGAGCCGGCTCCGCCACGGGCTCATCGTATCTCAGGTCGCGGTGTCGCTGCTGCTGTTGGTCGGTGCCGGGCTCACGGTCAGAACGTATTTGGCACTCAACGGCGTCGATCCCGGATTCGATCCGCGGAGGACGCTGTCCGCCCGTGTCGAGATACCCGAGAGGAAATATCCGAGCGAAGTGGAGCAAAGGGAGTTCTACCGTGAGACGTTGGAGAGGGTGAGGGCGATTCCGGGTGTTGTTTCGGCTGGTGGCATACTCAGTCTGCCGATCCATGCCGGCATAAGCGGAGATCTGATATTCGGGATCGAGGGTCGCCCACTGGTACCTGGCAAGGAGTCACACGGCGGATACCAGCTGGCCAGCCCCGATTACTTTCGAACGCTCGGGATCCCTCTGGTTCGTGGACGCGTCTTCAGCGAAGCTGACGGCGCGGAGGCAACCGGCGTCGCGGTCATCAACCAGGCGCTCGCGGACCTCTACTGGCCGGACGAGGACCCGATCGGGCAGCGGGTCACCTGGGGCGATCCGACCGAGGAGGACGCCGGATGGGTTACGATCGTCGGTATCGTGGGTAACACTCGTTACGGCGGCCTCGACGAACCCCCAAGGCCCGAAATATACAGGCCGTACGCGCAGGCGCCGATGCCGTTCATGACGCTGGTGGTACGGAGCGAGTTGGAGGTGGCGGGCCTCACGTCTGCCATACGAGGGGCCGTCATGGCGGTAGATCCGGCGCAACCGGTCTACGAGATCCACGCGATGGAAGAAGTGCTGTCCGATTCTCTGGCGTCGCGTCGCTTCAGCATGTTGGTGCTGGGTGTCTTCGCCGCCGCCGCGCTGGTCTTGGCCGCGGTGGGACTCTATGGCGTGCTCAGCTTCTCCGTCGCCCAGCGGTCGAACGAGATCGCGATCCGTATGGCGCTGGGCGCGCAGGTGACTGAGGTGGTCGGCCGGGTGGTGAAGGAGGGGTTCTGGCTCGCCGCGCTCGGTCTGGTGATCGGCACGTGCGGTGCGATCGGGCTGACGCGTCTCATGGCGAACATGGTCTACGGCGTGAGTGCCACGGATCCGATGACCTTCGCGGTGGGCATCCTGCTGGTCACGGCCGTCGCGCTGGCGGCGAGTTGGGTTCCGGCTTCCCGTGCCGGGCGCGCGGATCCAATGGAGGTCTTGCGGGGAGAGTAATCGACGTAAATCGATGCGAGTAGGAGACCCGGACGCCAAGCGCGGCGCTCACCGACGCTGGCGACGATTCCGCGTCCGGGCACCCGAGTCTCACCTGGCCCGAGGGGAGACGGCAGAGGCCCTCCAGGCCTACCGGAAGATCTTGGAAATGGCCCTGGATCACCCGGCGGCGGAGAGTGCCCGGGCAGCTAATCAGGAGCTCGAACGAACCTCCCGCGACACGATCCCGTAGGATGCACGTCGTGGCAACGTGCCCCGACCTCAATGAGTAACTGGATCCCTGATGCGGGGCAGGAAGGAGGAGGCGCCCTTCACTCCTCCCTCAACGCCTCCAGCGGAGACACCGCCGTGGCCCGCCACACCGGCACGATGGTCGCGCCGACGGTGATCAGGATCATCACTCCGGCAGCGCCGGCCAGGTAGAGGGGACTGATGGGGCTGATGCCGTACACCATGGACCCCGTGAAGGCGGAGGCGGCGAAGGAGCCGAGCAATCCCACTCCCAACCCCACCAGGAAGAGGATGCCGGCACGGGCCAGGAACAGTCTGGCCACCCGCATCTTCTCGGCCCCCAGAGTCATGCGGACTCCGATCTCGTGAGTACGCTGGGACACCGAGTACGACACCACTCCATACGTGCCGGTTATGATGAGGAGTAGGGCCGTGGCTGCGAACAGCCCGACCAGGAGCATGGAGAAGCGCCGGCTGGCGGTGGCATCGCGGATGACCTTCCGCATTGTGAAGGGCGTCGTGATCGGGATGGCCGCGTCGATCTCACGAACCGCTTCCCGAATCGCCGGTGCCAGGATGCTCGGATCTCCCGCTGTCCTCACGATGAGCTGTCCCCAGATAGGACCCCAGACCTCGGCCGTGTAGGGAAAGTAGATTTCCGGCAAGGGTCTGCTGGTGGGTCCCCATTGCCGCACATTCTCCACGATGCCCACAACGCGGCCCCGCCACCATTCCTTGGCACCATTGGCACGCACCACTTGGCCCAGGGCATCCGACTCGGGCCAATGCCCCTCGGCCATGGCCCGGTTGATCACCAGGGGGAGCTCCATCACGGAGGAGTCCGCAGAGGCTTGGGCTACCGCCATGTCCATGTCCCGCCGATCGAAGAGCCGCCCGGCCAGAAGTTCGATGCCCATGGCCTGGTGGTAGCCGTAGTCGACAAAGGAGTGCTCTACGAGATCGCGCTGTATCTCGGGATCGAAGACCTGGTCGCGAACCAGTACTCCGCCATTGCTGCCTCCCCTCAGCGGCAGCTTGCTGGTGAGGCCGGCGTGCAGGACGCCCGAAAAGCCGCGGACCCTGGAGAGTAGTTCCTGGTAGAAGGTTCGCCGTTGCTCGGGCTTCTCGTACGCCGGACCCGCCAGGGAGATGCCGGTCACCAGGACCGCGTCGGTGGCGAAATGAGTCGGCTGGTCTATCACGTTCCTGTAGCTGATGCCCATCACGACCGCGGCGTTCACCATCACGAACCCCATGGCGAGCTGTGAAGCCACCAGGCCGGAGAGGAATCGGTTGCGCTTGCCGCCGCCTCCCCGGGAGAGACGCCCGTGCTTGATGACCTCCGCCAGGTCGGTCCGTGAGGCGAAGAGGGAGGGCGCCATCCCCACCAGAAGGCCGGTCAATCCGGTGATTACGATGGCGAAGAAGAGGACCTGGCGATTTACCTCGATCCCCGAGACACGTGGAATGCTCTCGGGCATCACGGCTTTGAGGGCGCCCACACCCCAGTAGGCGAGCACCACGCCAGCCGCGCCTCCCAGCAGAGACAAGAAGAGGCTCTCGGTGAGCAGCTGACGCACGAGGCCTCGCTTCCCAGCGCCGAGCGAGGCTCGGATGGCAAACTCCGGGGCCCGGATCATGCCCCTGGCCAGAAGCATGGAGGCCACATTGGCGCAGGCAACGAGAAGGACTAGACCCACGATAACCAGGAGGAAGACGAGGGCGGATGAGATCCCTCCCAGCGTCCGCTTCATCATGGGCTCGATCCACATCTCCGTACGCGCGTTGGTGTCCGGGTAGGCCTGCTGGAGCTGTGTAGCGATGGCGTTCAGTTCGGCTTCCGCCGTCTGCAGGGTAACGCCTTCGGCCAACCGCCCGAACGCTCCCAGCCAGTGGCTGCTTCGTCGAGCATCGTCATGCGAGATGACGGCCGGTACCCAAAGGCGAGCCTCGTCCCGCCCACCCCAAGGGGTAGGAGATCGGAAGGACTCGGGCATGATGCCCACTACCTCGTGGGTCTCCCCGTTGATCGAGATCTCCCTGCCCACCACGTCGGGCGCGCCACCGAATTGGCTCTGCCAGAGGCCATGGCTCAGCACGACCACACGGTTCTTGCCCTCCACCTCCTCCTCTTCGGTGAAGAGACGGCCCCGGGCGGGCGGCACGCCTAGCAACTTCAGGAGACTGGCGGTGCAGAACCCGCCGCGGACCCGCACCGGCTCACCCCCGCCGGAGAGGTTGTACCAACGGAT
>JASFLD010000279.1:0-6036 GCA_050118275.1 Gemmatimonadales bacterium | reverse complement strand
GCGTAGTTGCCTGCACGTCGTAGCGTCTGAAAGACGACCAGCACGCCCAGGAAGGGCCACAGCCCCAGGCCGATGAAGCCCATGACGCACAGGGCCGGCAGGAGCGACAGCGTGAGCGCAACGCCCAGCCACTTGATGAAGCGCGCCGTCAGGAACATCTGGGTCAGGATGGTCAGGATGTTGACGGCCAGATCGATCTTGGCGAAGAAGGCGGTGCGCACCGCTCGATCGAAGATCGACTCCTCGACGATGGCGGTTTGCTGGAAGTAGAGAAAGGTGGCCACCGTCGTGTAGAGCGCCATGTAAGCGCATATGCCCAGCAGATACGGCGAGCGGAATACGTGGCTTATGCCGGACCAGACGCCCCCGCCAATCGGCTGATCGACGCCGGCCTGACGGGGTTCCGCCGCGTACCCACGGCCCGGCTCCGGCTCGGGCAACCCGCCGACCCGAATGCCAGCCTCCTCCACCGATCCCCTCGCCGCGGGCCCTGAGCGCTTCGAGAGGAGGCGCACGCACTGGACGGCCAACTCGAGCAGAGCCACAGAGATGAGTATCAAATGGACCGGCCCAATGACCTCGGCCAGCGCCGCCGTGGTGGCGGCACCCAGTATGGCTCCCAACGTGCCACCGACGGCCATGAAACCGAACATGCGTCTTCCCTGTTCATTGCTGAACAGATCGGCCATGAAGGCCCAGAAGACCGAAACGACGAAGAGATTGAAAACGCTGACCCACCAGTAAAAAGCTCGACCGAGCCAGATGCTGGAGCTACCCGGACCCAGCTTCAGCAGGACGAAGAAGATCAGCAGGTTCGCCATGAAGAAGCGGTAGGTGTACGAGATGAACCGCTGGCGCGGAAGCTTCGCTACGAGTGCGGCGAACGGCGGATGAACCAGAAACATCAAGACGGCCGTCCCGGTGAACAGCCACGGCAAGCTGCGAACACCGCTTTGGACGGCGATCTCGTCACGAATCGGCCTGAGGATGTAGTAACCCGCGAGGACGAAGAAGTAGAAGGCGCACGAGAGCAGCAATCCTCTCACTTCATCCTCTTTAACGTCCACCACACGCTGCAGTAGGCGCGTTACGAGCTTCGCCAAGTCACCCACCTCCGTCCGTCACAGAACGACCGCCCTCCTAGCCGCCGGCACTCCGCGCCTGCCAGGCCGCCAGAACCTCCTTCTCTTTCTCGGGGTCCAGCCCAGCCCGTGGGTCGGCCGTGCGCTCTGCGGGCAGCGTCTTCCACCACTCCAAAGTGTCGCGGGCCGTCACGGCCAGCGGTCGGTAGGTCAGTCCGGCGGCTACGGCCCGACTGTTGTCGAACATGGCGAAGCCTGCCATCTCGCCGCGGGGCGGCACCCAAGCGGTCATGTGACGCCACGGCGCCACCTCGTGCTCGGCGAGGAAGTCCGCAGCGACCCACGTGAAGGAGATGTCGTTGCTGACCACGGCGCGCATCCCGTAAAGCAGCTCGGCCATGCTCAAGCGGGAGAGCGGGCCGACGGCGCTGTAGGTGCCGAGCGAGCGATTCTCGATCAGATGGATGTCGAACTCGGCCAAGTCGCGCGCATCGATGTACTGGGTCGGATCCTCGGGAGTCCCCGGCGCCATCACCTCGCCGCCGCGATCCACCCGGACGGGCCAGTACGTCCAGCGGTCCGAGCGATCGCCAGGACCGACGATCAGGTGCGGCCGCACGATGATCGCACCGTCGGGGAACGCTTTCCGCGTCTCCTCCTCGCACAGCGCCTTGAGCGCTCCATAGGTTTGGCCGGTGATCTCTTCGGTGGTCGGATCAGCGATGGTCGCGACAGGGTCGTCCTCGGTGATCCCGAGCTTGCTGTTGTCGGCGTGGACCGACAGCGAGGACGTGAAGAGATAGATGTCCGCCGAGCCCTCGAGCAGTTCTGCCGTCTGGCGCACCCAGCGGGGGATCGAAGCGGAGTTGTCAATCACCGCATCCCACTCGCCACCTTTCAGTGACTCGAGATCGTCGTCCCGATCGCCCGTGAGCCGCTCTACATCGTCGAAGACCTCGGGGTGCACTGTAGGCTCGGTCTGACCGCGATTGAATATCGTCACCTCATGGCCGCGGGCCAACGCATACTTTATCTGATGCGGCCCCGTGAAGGCCGTACCGCCGAGGATCAAAATGCGCAGAGGCTTGTCCGCCTTGGGGATCTGGCGCTCTTGCGCATCGGCATCCCTCAGCAGAGCTAACCCGATGGCGCCGCCGGCAGCCGCCGTCCTCTGCAGGAACTCTCGTCTCGTCGTCGGCATGGCTAAGCTCCCTCGTAGCCGGTTCCGGTTCCGTTCAGGCGAACCGCTGGGCATCGACCTGGTCAATGAGCCTCAAATAGTACGGCCGGCCCCACCGGAGTGCCAGATGCCGCGCCGGCGTCCGCAACCGGGACCAGCGCTGACTTCATTGACGACCTTACGATTCGGTCTCTAGATTCCGCTGCCATACAAGCTGAGATCGACTTCGACCTGAGAAGGGCGAGCCGCATTGCCGGCGCCCGACACACAACCGCCATACTGGGAGGCTATGAGAATGCACCCAATCAAGCATGACGCGAGCGTCCTTCTGCTCGCCGTCATCGGCTTCGCCTGCGCGGCACCGAGTGAGCAACCCGCCGGCTTGTCGGCGGAGGACGTCGCCGCGATCCGCAAGCTGACCGAGGAAGACTTCACCGCGCTGGCGGCGGCTCACGATTTCGAGGGTGTCGGCGGATTACTGACGGACAACGCCGTCATCATGCCATTCGGCGAGCCGGCTCAGGAGGGCAAAGCGACGATCATCGATGTCCTCGACCGCAATTGGGGCTCGTTGCCTATCGCCGAGTTCACCCAGAATGCAGTGAAGATCGACGGCCGCGGGGATCTCGCCTACGTCCGGGGGACCTACGCGATCAAGGTGCAGGGCGAAGGGATGCCCGAGATCCGCGACCAGGGCAAGTTCCTGACCATCCTGGAGAAGCAGCCCGACGGCCGCTGGTTGGTGTCCACAGCCGCCTACAGCCGTAACATCGCCAGGCCTGAAGTGATGAGCGAATGAGGCGAGCTCCCGCGCCACGGGGCGCTCCGCGGTCATGCGATCAGCGTGGTCGCGGAGCGCGTGCTCGAGAGGACTTCCCGCGATCGGTTCGCCGCAGAGCGTCACCTGACACGTAACCGATCGCGCGTCAGCGGCAAGGCCCTTGAGGCTCGCCCCGGCGCTCCCGCTCGTGCTTCCCAGCGGCGCCGTTCGCTAGTCACGGTCCTCCCGCGCGTGCCAGGCCGTCAGTACCTCGATCTCTTTGGCGTTCGGTAGCTGCCCAAGCTTGGCCCGCCGCTCCCCACTCTGCGCTTTCCACCACTCGAGGTTGTCCCAAGCCGTAACCGCCAGCGGCCGATAGGTCAGTCCCTTCTCGACCGCCCGCTCGGCGCTGATCGTCGACATCCCCAGCGTATCTCCCCGCGGAGCCACCCACGGCACCATGTAGTAGACGCCATGCTCAGCCAAGAAATCTGTATCGACCCACGTGAATGCGACGGCGCTCGCGGTGATCGCCCGTACCCCGTGCACCAGTTCGGCGATCGAGAGGCGCGATAGCGGGCCAGTGGCGTTGTAGACGCCGGTGTTCTCTTCCTCGATCATCCGGATCATCCACTCCGTGAGATCTCGCACGTCAATGTACTGAACAGGATCGCTGCGGTCGCCCGGCGCCAGCACTTCGCCGCCCACGTCGACGCGCGCCACCCAGTAGGTCAGCCGGTCGTTCGGATCGCCGGGTCCGAGGATGTAGTGCGGCCGCACGATGATCGCCCGTTCGGGAAACGCCTTCTGGGCCTCCAGCTCGGAGAGCGCCTTGTTCACACCGTAGTTGCTTGCCCCTCCACCGTCGGGGTCGGGCTCCAGTCGCGGCTTCACCGACTCGCTGATGCCATGGCTACGGTAGGGGAAGTAGACGCCGGTGGATGACGTATAGAGATAGTACTTCACCGAATCCTGAAGCAGTTGTGCCGAGGCGCGCACCCACTCCGGGTTGGTCGCCGAGTTGTCGATCACCGCATCCCACTCTCGTCCCTCCAGAGCCTTCAGGTCACCGTCACGGTCGCCGATCAGCCGCTCGACCCTATCGAAGACCTCCGGGAACAGATACGGCTTCGTCCGGCCACGGTTGAAGATCGTGACCTCGTGCCCGCGCTCCAACGCGTAGCGGATCTGGTACGGACCCAGGTAGGTCGTTCCACCCAAGATCAGAAGGCGCAACGGCTTCAGAGCCGGCGCCGCGGCAGCCTCGCGGCCAACCGGCCGGCCAAATCCACTCAGTGCGACGGCGCCTGCCGCCAGGATCGACCGCTGCACGAACTCGCGACGCGTTGTAGCCATTTCTATCCCCCCAAGACCTTGAATGCCAGCTCGACGACGCGGTGTCTCAGCTGCGGCCCCCCGCCCTGGCGTGCCAGGCGGCGAGCACTTCCTTCTCGCGCCCGCGTGGCAGACCGGCCCGCGGGCTCGCGCGGCGCTCTTCCGGAAGCGAGTTCCACCAGTCGAGCGTGTCCCGAGCCGTGACAGCCAACGGGCGGAACGTCAGTCCGTTGGCGATGGCGCGGTCGCGGCTGACGCTGCCGTACCCCTCGTTGCCCTCCCGCGGTAGCCAAGCCGGCATGTCGGACCACGCCCGCACGCCGTGCTCCGCCAGGAAGTCTTCCGCCACCCACGTGAACGATATCTCGTTGCTGAGCACGGCCCGAATACCGTACAGCATCTCCGCCATCGACAGATGCGATCGCGGGCCCACCGTATTGTAGGTTCCCGTCACCCCGTCTTCGGCCAGCCGCACGCACCACTCCGAAACGTCGCGCGCGTCGATGTAGCGCACCAATCGCGTCGGATCACCGGGCGCCAGCACTTCGCCGCCATTCTCGATCCGAACCGGCCAGTACGTCCAGCGATCCGTGCGGTCGCCGGGCCCGACGATCAGCCCGGGGCGCAACACCGTCGTCCGGCCCGGAAAGGCCCGCTGTGCCTCGCGCTCGCACAACACCTTCATCCCGCCGTACGTGCGGCCGCTGACCTCCTCGATCGTCGGGTCCTCCAAATCGCGCACCGGTGCCGTCTCGTCCATCCCATGTTCGGGGAACCCCTGATACACCGAGAGCGTCGATATGTAGATGTATTGCCCGACGCTGTCCTTCAGGAGTTGGGCCGAGTCGCGTACCCAACGCGGGATCGTCGCCGAGTTGTCGATCACCACGTCCCACTCGCGACCCTTCAGCGCCTCGAGATCACCGTCCCGGTCACCCCTCAGCTTCTCGACTTCCGGGAACAGTTGGGGATTCGTCTTCCCACGATTGAACAGGGTGACGCGATGACCGCGCGTCAGCGCGTAGCGTACCTGGTGCGGGCCGATGAAACCGGTTCCGCCGAGGATCAGGATGCGCAACGGGTTTGCCCGTGCTGGCGTCGGATCACCGCCGGCCTTGCCGCGAGCCAATGGACCCAACACGAGCGCGCCAGTGAGGGCTGCGGTTCTCTGGATGAACTCTCTTCGACTGGAAGGCATCAACCCCTCCTCAGGGTCTAGGTTCACAGCGACACCGCTCGCTCACGGCCGGGCATGCGATCGTCACGTTACGGACCGCTTCAACGACCGAAGGAGAGACAAAGTAGGGGGGCGGCACAGCGTCGACCAGCGTTCGGCTTGGCGACACGGGTCGCACGGCCCTTCCCCCATGTGAGGGGAACGAACGCCAGCCCTGGAACCGGCGCGCGACGTTCGCGCTTGCTCAGACGTTCGCACTTGCTCAACCGCTCCTGCGCTGAAACCCATCCAGCCCACGCAGCTCGCCGTCCGGTGGTGATTCGCTTACCAGCTTCGTTTCCGGTCGCTCGCCGGTTTGACGCTGCCCGGTGCGCCCGCCTAGATTCCGCGCTCTCCGTCCATAGAGAATCATGAGAACAACGTGGAAGCAGAACGGGAGGTGCACTCGTGCGATCGATCATCGCCGCGTTACTCGTGGTCCCGGCGTTGCCGCTGACCGCGC
>JASFLD010000278.1:0-6041 GCA_050118275.1 Gemmatimonadales bacterium | reverse complement strand
AGCCATCTCGCATGATCGACTCGTTGGGACCCAGCGAGCTCGGATAACTATCCGCGCCGTAGGGGCCGACGCTGTACGGCGTCCGGCGCATGAGGATCGGATAGCTCCGTCTCGTGTCCCTCGGCGTGTAGATGGCGGTGAACAGCTTCGCTCCGTCCCGCATCGGGATCTGGACCTCACGTTTCGCGAAGTTGTCTCGGATGTACTGAGCGACGTCAGCTTCGCCGGAGCCAGGAGTAGGCTGTGTTTGACACGCGACCAAGACTAGCGCCGCAAACAGGCCGACCGATATCGGCCAGTGCGCGACACGGCGGACAACGGCTCTCTTCATCACTTTCCCCATCCGGATCGACATCATAGGACACGTGCATCCCGCACGGACAACCGTCGCAATTTGAATCGGTCCCAGAGCGAGGTGCAAGCTCGGGACGCCGGAATCGTGCCTGGCCGTGCTCGACTCGCGACCGACACGATGTCAGCGCGGCTCGACGGCGATCGGTACGCCAGTCGTCGCCCAGCCGTGCTGCGGGTCGACCGAGTAGCGGGCGTCGCCAATGTATAACATTGTGCGTTCGGCTTCGTTCACCGTCAGGTAGTACGGGAACCGAGCCCAGGTCAGAAACTTCTCGATGTTCGGCTCGTGTACGGCCACCTCGTTCGGCAATCCCGACGACGTACTCGCATACGGCAACCTCTCCAATTCCAGCCCCGGGGCGCGTGGCCACTCGAACATGCCGACCCAATAGCCGGCGCCGTCCGCCACTACGATCCGGCGTGCGAACGGCGTGACGGCCAGCGGAGCGACCATCATCTCATCGACCACGACACCCTCGCTCTGCGCCCAGCGCTGAACGTGCGAACGCGCGACCACGTTCGACACGGCCATCCCCGCCACGTACGCCGTCGCGGCTGCAAGGGCAACTGCTGGCGCCTTTCTGATCTTTCGACTCAGCCAGAGGCCGATGGCCAGGATCATCCACAGCCAGGGATCGATGATGAACAGCGTGTCGCCATAGTACCATTTGCCCGAGAACGGCATCAGCAGCCGAATGCCGTACACGTTCAGCAGGTCCAGCAGCGGGTGTGTCGCCACGGCGATCGTCGCGAGCAACAGTACCTGTCTCCCCGAGACTCGATCCATGTCAGCTCCTCGCCATCGCATCGCCGACTTCCACAATAGGATGCAGCCGGTGAAAGCGAGTGGCAGGACGATCCAAGCGAGAGCGCCATGTGTCAGCCCACGTCTGAACCCGAGCGCGGTCTCACCGCCCCAGAAGTACGACAGGACATCGATATCCGGCAGATTAGCCCCCACTACCAGCGTTGTGGTCCCCAGAGCGGTTCGCGACTTGAGTCCCGCCTGTGCTAGCGTCGCCCCCACCAGCGTGTGCGCTACTGGATCCATCCTTCTCCCCAGCGTCGTCTGAAGAAACGGGAATACGGCCATCGCAGGTCATTTCCCCCGGCGAGGGGACCGCGTCCTGACGCCCGATCGAGCCAAAGGCCGCGCAAAGCTGCGCGCGGACGCCTCATCTCGCAAGCGAGCGATCGGTGTCCCGCCGTACCTGACCGTGGATTTCAGTATTATCTTCCCGTTGTCATGTTCGACTTCACGTTGCTGAGCGTCGGCCATCTGATTCTTGGCGTCGCACTGACTTTCGATGTCTTGCTGACAAAGCACCGTGCCGTCTCGGCCGTGCTATGGCTGGCGATTGTCTGGGCGCTGCCCTACGGCGGAGCCCTGGCCTACCTTAGCTTCGGCATTGACCGGGTCCGTCGTGGTGCCGCGGACCGCGAGACCGCCAAAGCGATCGTCGCCCGACGGGCTGCCCTGCATCCGACATTCGAGCGACTCACGATCGACTACGTTCACCTCAATTTCGACGAACCGCACAAGTATCCGGCGCAACATATCTTTCGCGCCACAGATGCAGCAGTGCGGCCCTACCTGGTCTATCGGGGCAACCGCGTTCAGCTACTGGTGGACGGCGACGAGTTCTACCCCGCTCTGTTCGAGGCCGTGTCACGGGCTCGGTCTTCGGTCCATCTCCAGACTTTCATATTCGGTCGTGACAGAATCAGCCGCGAACTCTTGGGGTTGCTGATCGAGCGACAGCGGGCCGGGGTCGAGTGCCGTATCCTGTATGACCGCTTCGGCTCCATGTACGCTCACCTGCTCGGGTTCTTCCGGAGCGCACGTGCCGCCGGGATCGAGGCGTGCTCGATCTCACAAGCCAATCCACTCAAAGGCCGTTTCCAGATCAACCTTCGCAACCATCGCAAGATCACGGTTGTCGACGGAGCTATCGGCTTCGTGGGTGGGATCAACATCCACGACGAGAACCTATCGAAGTACGCGCGCGATTATCCAATCCGCGACTACCATGCTAAACTCGAGGGGCCCGCCGTCAGCGACCTCCAGTTTCAATTCGCCGAAGACTGGTACTTCGCTTCTCGCCAACCGCCCGAACGTCTCCTCGAGCGCAAATACTTCCCGGAGCTGGAGGCGGTCGGCGACGCGCTGGTAGAGGTCGCACCCGGCGGTCCCGAGCTCAAAGGTCACGGGCTCGCCGACGCTTTCTTCGCCGCTATCGTCGCCGCAGAGCGGTCGCTAACCATTGTTACTCCGTACTTCGTGCCCGACGAACCCATTGTGCAGGCGATTCGCTATGCGGCGCTGCGCGGAGTCCGCGTACGCTTGGTCATACCACAGAAGAGCAACCACTGGTACACCGGGTTCGCGGCCCGCGCTCTGTACGCGCCCCTGCTCAAGGCAGGGGTGCGCATCTTCGAACGGCGCCCGCCGTTCATACATGCGAAAGCGATGATCGTCGATGATGTATACGCGATGATCGGATCGGCAAACCTGGATTACCGCAGCCTCCACCTCAACTTCGAGACCAACCTGGAAGTCGCCGACATCAATTTCGTCGAGGACTTGAAGGAGCGAGTCGGACGGGAAATCGAGCATAGCGACGAAGTGACGCTGGATCGGCACCTGGCGCGGTCATTGCCACGTCGACTGACTGAGAACTTCTGTTATCTGTTCCAGCCGATGCTCTGACCGGCCTCACCTCTTGCCGGGCTCGGTAGGCGCCCCGGGAAAGGGACCTGGTTGAAAGGCCGGCCTATCGCTGAGTCCGAGCGATGCAGCCCTCGGCCAGCCGACTAGCGCTCTGGAACTCGACTGCCCGGAGCCGGAAAAGCGAATCGGACCTTGGCGCACTCAACCTCGTGCCGGTGTGTCCTGGCCCGCTCTCGTGCCGACTCCTCGAGCATGAGGATGTCGACCCGGTTTCGTCGCGACTCGGCGATCACTACGCGCTCCTCCGCCCGCGGTGGTTCCGCGGCCACCTGCTGAATCCGCCCCGTCCAGGTGTCGAGGAGCAGCGTGTTCGTCTCGTCGAGCGGCCGGTATCGCATGTTGAGCACCACCGCGGCCGCTACCATGAAGCCGAGAAACGTCCAGACAACCGAAGCAATCTGCCGGAAGGTGAGCATGCTAGCCTCACTTTGAATTAGGAGACGACTCGAACCCACCCGCACAGGGCTCCCACTTCCCTTTGTCTTTTGACGCAACAACCGATTCCAGGGTTGGCTGGAGAGCCGGCTGGCCTTCCCCTACCTCAGGGGCGGCGTGCTGGACGGAGGTCGACGGTGCTGAGTCGCTTGCTCGTAGGAATAGGCGATGGCGATGAGCCGCGGCTCGGACCAGGCTTCGCCGATGATCTGCAAGCCAACCGGGAGCGTGTCCCGCACAAAGCCCATGGGCACTGTGATCGCCGGGAAGCCGGTATGCGGCGCCAGATATTGGCTGTTGTCTCCGGGCGGGGTGACGAGGTCGCCGATCAGACGTGGCGGGTTGGACCAAGTGGGGTGAACGAGAGCGTCCAGCTGCAGCTCGTCCATGACACGGCGAACACCCGCTTTCAGACGCTCAGCATTTCGACGCGCACGCTGACAAGCTTCGTTCTCGTCGGGTCCGCTCTCGATGTTCCTGAAGTAGTCGAGAGACGTTCGAATCGACGGGTGGAACCGCCCAGATTCTATGATCTCCTCCAGACTCTTCACCGGGGCGTCAGGTCCCAGACTCGCCAGGTAGACGTTGATGTCGTGACGGAAGCGCGGACACCAACGTTCCCGTAGCGGAATCTCGTCCTGCTCACGAATGTCTGCCGGGTCGACGATGATCGCGCCATGTCGGCGCATCGTCTCCAGCGCCGCCTCGAAGCGTTCCAGGATCTCAGCATCCGCCGTCTCGGTGTTGGAGATCTGCCGTACCACTCCGATGCGAGCACCGCTCAGTCCGTCCGCTCGGAGAAAGTCGGCGTAGCGCTCCGCCCGTCGACCCCGACTCTCCGCCGTTATGGGATCCTGCGGGTCGTAGCCGGCAATCACGTCCAGAACCGCTACCGCATCCGCGACCGTGCGAGCCATTGGACCACCGATGTCCCGGTCCAGGTACAGCGGGACGATACCGTCGCGGCTGGTGAGGCCCATGGTCGAACGGATTCCCACCAGGGCGGTGTGCGACGAGGGTCCGCGAATCGAGTTGCCCGTGTCCGTACCCAGCCCCACAGCGCCGAAGCTCGCCGCTACCGCGGCCGCCGTACCGCCGCTCGAACCGGCGGGGACGCGATTCAGCGCGTACGGGTTGAGCGTGTGTCCGGGCAGCGACGATCCCAACGTCTGATACGGGGAGAAGGCGAACTCCGCCATGTTCGACTTGGCCAGGACGATCGCGCCAGCCGCACGGATGCGGCGAACCTGGAAAGCGTCATCCGGCGGTATCGAACCGGCCAGCGACGCCGAGCCTGCCGTCGTGGGCAAATCGTGCGTGTCGTAGTTGTCTTTGACGATGACGGGGATCCCGTGCAACGGGCCGACGAACTGGCCCGTCGCGGCGAAGGCGCTGTCCAACTCCTCGGCCCTCGTGATGGCGCTCGGGTTGACCGTTATGATCGCGTTGATCGCCGGACCCCGCTTGTCGTAGGTGTCGATGCGTTCGAGGTAGAGGTCCACGAGTTGCCTCGCCGTGAGTTGCCCCTGCCTCATCGCTGCGTGAATCTCGCCGATGCTCGCCTCGACCACATCGAAAGTCGGTTCCGCCGACTCCTGCGGAGTCTCGGACAGCGTACACGCTGTGCTGCTCAGGCCCAGACCGAGAGCCGTGAGCGCTGAGGAACGCAACAGATCGCGGATGGAAGTCATGCTCGACTCCCCTTCTTTCTGGTTCAGTGTCGGTGTGCGATACTAGGCCCTTGAATACCAGCTTGTCCAGAACCGTCCATTCCACACATCTCCGGTCGCAAGGCATTGACTGCAAGGGGTCCCGCCCTCGCCGAGGCCCCCCGGCTGCCGACTTATTCTAGTCCGGGGCCTTCCCGCCGCATGCACCGGCCAGGAACGCCTGGCGCGCCCCCCGTGGACCACTGCCACTCACCCGGACGACCCACGATCTGACACAATGACCGAGAGAGCCAGGATCTGCCCCCAGAATCATTCTTGAGACGCAAGCATAAGCGATGTGCAGACAAGCAGTTACGATGCTTGAC
The DNA here is from genome assembly GCA_050118275.1 of Gemmatimonadales bacterium. Classification (GTDB taxonomy): domain Bacteria; phylum Gemmatimonadota; class Gemmatimonadetes; order Palauibacterales; family KS3-K002; genus JASFMO01. The sequence continues at coordinate 486 of JASFLD010000278.1, read as the reverse complement.
CTTCGATGGCACATGACTTGCCAATTGATGTCCCGGGTTTGTGTCTGCGATCCGAAAGGTTGCACCCCGAGCGGAATCGGCTGCTGGGTTCCAGCCGTGACGCCACGGATCGCAGTCTTACTACCGCTTTCGCGGCCTGATGCGAGCGTTGCCAGCATGAATCACGGACGGGTCGTCAGACGGATCGTCCTCACGTTGGGAATCGTGGTCTTGGCCGCCTACTTGCTCGATAAGCCCTCGCTATACTGCATGCATTCCGGGTACGGTTGTCCCGTCGCCGATCGTTTCGGCTATCGGCACGACTGGATCCTCTGTGTCTTGTCGTGTCCCAATACCTGGTACGCCTTTGCAGCCATCGTCCTTCTGGTGCTGATTGTCGAGCGAGTGACGCGGCCGACCACGACGGACCAAGCCTAGTAGTGCCCCGACCCCCTGCCGGCGCCGCGGCAGAGATCGGCGTGCCGCGCTGTCCCCGGTATTACGCCC
>JASFLD010000277.1:0-6046 GCA_050118275.1 Gemmatimonadales bacterium | reverse complement strand
AAGCACGGCGCGCTGGCAGAGCACCTGGAGCGACTCGAGGATCCACGCCTGCCGCAGGACTGGCGGGTCTGCTCGCTCAACGTGCTCCAAGACAACGGATTTCCAGTAGATGAGGACCGGGTGGATTCAGCTCTGGCCGTTCCTGCCGTCGACAGCTCACTCGTCTGGTCGAATCTGTGTGGCGCCTGGCACGCAGCGGATCGAGGGCGTTGGGACGACCATGAGCGATTCATTGCACGGATCGAGCGCATGGCCGGCCGGGCGCAGGCCGATGGCGACACGTCGCGGGCGCTGGCACTCGACGGATTTGCGGGCGTGGCTCGCGGCTATGGCCTGGTGAAGCGGGGACAGGTCGAGGGTCTCGGTCTGATCGAGCATGCTCACGACTCCGGTTGGTTCGATTGGCCGATTGTCATCGGCGCTCTCTACGCGGAGGTCGACAGCCTCGAGGCTGCCGTCCGCCACTACCGCTCCGATTGGACCGACCCTCTGGTGCGCTTGAAGCTGGCGCGGGTGTACGAGCGCTTGGGCGAGAAGGACAAGGCGCGGGATGCCTACCTGTACTTCGTGGAATCGTGGGCGAACGCGGATCCCCAGCTGCAGCCGATCGTCGAACGAGCCAAGCAGGACATCGTGCGCCTGCGCGGCGACTACTCACCGTAGAGCATGTCGAGACTGAAGCAGTTGGTTCAAGAGGTCCACCGCCGCTCGCTGTGGCAGGTGCTGGGCATCTACGTCGTCGGCGGCTGGATCGCCATTCAGGTCGTCCAGACGCTGACCGAAAGCCTGCAGCTTCCTGACTGGTTCCCGGCCTTTGCCGTCGTGCTCCTCATCATAGGATTCCCCATCGTCATGGCGACGGCGTTTATCCAGGAGGGCATCTCGATGCCTCGAGGTCGAGAGGCGGCGATGCCGCAGGAGTCGGAGTCTGGCCCGACGGTCGAGATAGCCCCACCGAAGCCGGGTGGCGTGGCCGGCATGCTCACCTGGCGGAACGCCATCGGCGGCGGTGTCGTCGCCTTCGCCGTCTGGGGCGTCGTGGCCACGATATGGCTGCTGAGAGGTGGGATGCCGGCCGGTCGCGACATGCCTGAAATGAGCATGGCCGGCGCCAGTGGATCGCTGCTGGGAACCCGGGCCGCCCAGATCGCCGAGCGCGTCGAGGCCGATCTGCCGGCGATCGCGGTGTTGCCGTTCGCGAACCTGAGCGGTGGAGAAGATTTCGCCTTCTTCGCCGACGGGGTCCACGAGGACATTCTGACGAACCTGTCGCAACTCGACGGTTTGCTCGTCCTCTCCCGCACCTCGGTGCTTCAGTACCGGGACAGCGAGAAGCCGATCCGGGAGATCGCGGCTGAGTTGGGCGCCACCGCCGTCCTCGAGGGGAGCGTGCGCCGCTTCGAGAATCAGGTTCGCATCACTGCGCAGCTCATCGACGCGGAGACCGATACCCATCTCTGGGCGGAGCGTTACGACCGCACGCTGGACGATGTGTTCGCCGTCCAGTCGGAGATTGCCCTCGAGGTCGCAAGGGCCCTCCAGGCCACGCTGTCGCCAGAGGACATCCGTCGCGTCAACGCCGCGCCGACCGAAGACCTCAGCGCCTACGATCTGGCACTGGAGGGCCGGCAGGCGTATGTGCTCTACGAGCCGAGCGCGAACGAGCGGGCCATCTCGCTGTTCAAGCAGGCCATCGCCCGCGACTCGTCCTACGGGCTGGCCTGGGCTGGCCTGGCTGACTCTTACGCTCAGTACACGACCCGCTTCGGAGGAGCGATCGAGTGGGCCGACTCCGCGGTGACGGCGGCACACCGCGCGGTGACACTCGCGCCCGCACGGTCGGAGTCGTTCAAGGCGCTCGGTTTGGCGCAGGCGGTGGCGGGCCGACCCGACAGTTCGGTCGCGGCGTACGAGCGGGCGCTGGAACTGGATCCCAACAATGGCAATGCGGCCAACAACCTGGCCATCGAGCTCCAGAACCGCGGAAAATTCCCCGAGGCCATCAAGCTCTACAAGCTGGCGGAACGCGTCGCGCCGCACACATTCTCGCGTACCAACCTCGCCATCGTCTATTCGTGGTTGGGACTGTTGGAGCGTAGCGGGGAGTGGGTGAGAAAAGACATCGCAAGCGGCGGGCTCAACGAGAACAACTTGTGGGCGGCATTCCACGCACCCTATTCGCGGGGTCAGAAGGATTCGGCGTTGGCGATCGTGAAGCGCTACGCCGACCTCGATCCGGCCGATCCGGGACTCAGGGCGAGCGCCGCGTGGGTGGCGCTTTGGGCGGGTGACCTGGCACTGGCGGAAGGTTACGCACGGGATGCGAATCGACTGGCTCCTCAAGCCTACGCCATCACGTACAAGGATCCCAAGACGGTGCTGGGAAGCGTCGCCTTGGCCCAGGGCGACGCCGCGACCGGCGAGCGACTGCTGCGCGAGAGCCTGGCGAAATTGGAAACCGAGGCAGAGGGGCGGGACCTGGGCATGTGGATGTGGTGGCAGATCGTCATGCTGCACGCGCTGCTGGGTGAGAGCGATCGAGCGATCGACCTGGCCGAAGCTCTCGTCGATCGCGGCGGCATTCTGATCCCGTGGGTCTGGGAGCAGGAGGCGGCGCTCGATCCGCTTCGCGAGAATCCGCGCTTCCAAGACCTCGTGCGCCGAGTCCGGGAGCGTAACGAGGCCATGCGGGCGGCCGTGCTCGCGAGTGAATCACGCGCGGCCGAAACCGGCTAGCCGGATGATCCCAACCGTATACTCGATCCAAATCGAAACTCTATGCCTGATCAATTCGAACGGCTGACGACCGCCTTAGCAGACCGCTACGCCATCGAGCGTGAGTTGGGCGCCGGCGGTATGGCCACGGTCTATCTCGCCCATGATCTGAAGCACGACCGGAAGGTCGCGTTGAAAGTGCTGAGACCAGAACTCTCCGCCATCCTCGGTGGCGAGCGGTTCCTCAACGAGATCAAAGTCACTGCGAATCTTCAGCATCCGAATATCCTGCCGCTCTACGACTCGGGCGAGGCCGACTCGTTCCTGTTTTACGTGATGCCGTACATCGAAGGGGAGACCCTGCGGGACAAACTCGATCGCGACAAGCAGTTGGGTGTTGAGGAGGCCCTGAAGATCGCCGAGTCGGTGGCGTCGGCGCTCCAGTATGCCCATGAGCGCGGCGTCGTTCACCGGGACATCAAGCCCGAGAACATCCTGCTGCAGTCGGGTCAGCCGCTAGTGGCGGATTTCGGGATCGCGTTGGCCGTAAGCCAGGCCGGCGGCTCGCGACTGACGGAGACGGGCCTCAGCCTCGGGACGCCGCACTACATGAGCCCGGAGCAGGCCACCGGCGATCGTGACATCGATGCGCGCAGCGACCTCTATTCGTTGGGTGCGATGGTCTACGAGATGTTGGTGGGCGATCCGCCGCACACCGGCTCGAACCTGCAGGCGATCATCGCGAAGATCCTTTCCGACGAACCGTCGCCCGTAAGTCGCAGCCGCAAGACGGTACCGCCCAATGTAGATGCGGCCATCGGGCGAGCGCTGGCCAAGGTGCCCGCGGACCGCTTCGCCAGCGCCGCCGAGTTCGCCCAAGCGATCACCAATCCCAACTACACGGCGCCCGCGGCCCGGATCGGGGCGCTGGCGGAGAGCCCGAAGCGCCGCGGCAGCCCCGGCTGGCTCACCGCCGCCCTCGGCTTCTTGCTCGTCCTGCTGGTTGGATCGTCACTTTGGGGCTGGCTGCGACCGGTGCCGAAGACGGTCCTACGCCTCGGGATCGCGTTTCCCGAAGAAGAGATGATTCAGCGTGCCCGTACCAAGCGGTTCGCCCTCGCGCCGGACGGATCGCGCATGGTGTACGTCGGCCGCCCCATCGAAGGACGCGGAGCCCCGCAGCTGTGGCTGCGGCGGTTCGATGAGCTCAATGCGCGGCCCCTCTCGGGCACCGAAGGGGCCCGGGCCCCGGCTTTTTCGCCCGACGGCCAGTTCGTCGCCTTCGTCACCGGCGAGCCCGGCGATCTGAAGATCATGCCGGCGGAGGGTGGTCCCGCTCAGACCGTCGCGTCCGATTCGGTGAACCCGTGGGGTGTCGATTGGGGGACGGACGGGAAGCTGTATTTCAGTGTGGCCAACGGACGACTGGTACGGGCCCGCCCCGGTGGCGGTTCGCTGGAGTTGGTCAGCGACCCCGATACGACCCGGGGGGAGAGCGAGCATGATTGGCCGTACATCCTGCCATCGGCCCGGGGCGCGCTGATCCAGATTTGGCATGGCTCGATGGCCGATGCCGAGATCGGCATCCTCGATCTCGAGACGGGCGAGCTGCGGTCACGGCTGGAAGGCGTGGTGGCTCGCTACCTGCCGACCGGTCACATTCTCTACGCCACCTATGACGGCTCGCTGGTCGCGCTGCCCTTCGACGAAGGGCGTCTCGAGGTCACCGGCCCGCCCACCGTGGTCGAGGAGGGTGTCGGGATCGACAGCTATGCCGGTGTGGGCCAATTCGACGTCTCCAAGAACGGCCACCTGGTTTACCAATCGGGCGGCGGTCTGGGCGCGGAACAGGTGGTCCGTGTCGATCGCGAAGGCAACGCCACGCTGATCGATCCGAACTGGCAGGGCGACTTCGAGAACGTCGTCCTCTCGCCCGACGGGACGCGGCTGGCCGTCACGGCGACGGGTAGCGAGGGCACCCACATCTGGGTCAAGCAGTTGGACACCGGTCCGCTGGTCCGGCTGACCTTCGAGGGAACGTCGAACAATCGGCCGGCCTGGAGTCCCGACGGCCGATCGGTCACGTTCATCACGAACAGGGAAAAGAACCGGTCGCTGTGGAGCGTACGCGCGGACGGCAGCGCCCGCGCCGAGCCGCTGTTGGCCGAAGGCGTGGTGAACGAGGGCTTCTGGTCGAATGATGGGCAGTGGATCGTCTTTCGGCAGGGCAGCTCCGGTACCCGTACCCGTGACATCCGTGCGATCCGCCCGGCCCAGGACACGGCGTCGCGGTTGATCGTCGGCGCCGTGTTCGACGAGTACGCGCCCGCGCTATCGCCGGACTCGCGCTGGCTCGCCTACGTGTCGAACGAATCGGGCCGCGAAGAAGTCTACGTGCGCCCCTTCCCGGAATCGGACCGCGCCAAGTGGCAGGTTTCGGTGGACGGCGGCGTCGAGCCGCGCTGGGCGAACAGCGGACGCGAGTTGTTCTATCGCACCGCTCGCGGCGAAATGGTCGTTCGCACCGTGAGCGGTGGGGACACGTTCGACATGGGACCGCCGCGGGTCCTCTTCGACGCATCGAACTTCGCCGGCGACAATTACCATGCGGTCTATGCTCTCACGCCAGACGACAGTCAGTTCGTGATGATCGGCATGAACGAGTCGATCCGCGAGGATGTCGTCCTGGTCTTCAACTGGATCGAGGAACTCAAGGCGAAAATGGCCCGATGAGTTCGCCGGCGTGGACCGTGACTGGCATGGTGGGAAGCGGCCCGCCTGGTCCGGCCGTCCTCACCGGTCGGCAACGGCTGGCCGGAGAACTCCATGCTGCAAAGAGTGTGTAACGAAACGATACAGTTGTACCGTATCGGTACGACGCCCGTACCCGAGGTCGGGGCCGAGCCAGGCCCTCGAAGTTGCTGAGTTCATTGAACTTGCCGCCACAGGGCGGTCTGTGGCCCGACCTCTGCCCATCGTTTGAGCTCGTGGACTGGATCCCCCGCCACGAACCAGAGCAGCAGGAGGTCGACGAGGGATGAAGCGTAACGGTGCAGTGATCATTTGGCTTATGGTGTTGGCGTTGGCGACTTTGGGCTGCAGCGATGCCACGTCGGGTCCGGGTGGTGCGGAGGGCACGGTCAGTCTGTCGTTCATGTTGTCCGGGGGACCCGGCGCGGCCCCGGCTCCATTCGCCGACGGTCCGCTGGTGTTGGGGCCTGACGGGAACGGCAATACGCTGGAGATCATATCGGGCGAGATCGTGCTGCGCGAGATCGAGTTTGAGTTGGCCGAGTCGCTGTCGGGTTGCGATTCCGAGGAAGGCGAGGTG
>JASFLD010000276.1:0-6058 GCA_050118275.1 Gemmatimonadales bacterium | reverse complement strand
CACGCAGGGGCGCTTTCGGTCCTACGGCTGGCATGTGGTTCACGTAAAGGACGCGAACGACCTCGCGGCGCTGGACGAGGCCTTCAAGGCGTTCAAAGCGACAGCGGATCGTCCGACGCTGATCGTCGTGGACAGCCACATCGCCTTTGGGGCTCCGAACAAGCAAGATACCGCCGAGGCGCACGGGTCGCCGCTCGGCGAAGATGAGGTGCGCGCCGCAAAACGGAGGTACGGGTGGCCGGAAGACGAGCACTTTCTGGTGCCGGATGGAGTCGAGGCGCACTTCGAGGCGGGTATCGGCGCACGCGGTCGTGTCCTGCGTGACAAATGGATGGAGTGTGTTGCTGATTACAAGCAAGAGCACCCTGAGCTGGCGCGCCAGGTCGACTTGATGCAGCGGGGAGAGCTGCCCGACGGTTGGGACAGAGACATTCCGTCTTTCCCCGCCGACTCTGAGGGCCTTGCCACACGCGTCTCGGCCGGTAAAGTCCTGAACGCGATCGCCCAGCACGTACCCTGGCTGTTGGGAGGATCCGCCGACCTCAATCCGTCGACCAAGACCTATCTCAAATTCGAGGAGGCGGCGGGCGACTTCCAAGCCGATAACTATGGGGCGCGGAACCTCCGCTTCGGCGTCCGCGAGCACTCGATGGGCGCGATCCTCAACGGAATGGCTCACTGCAAGCTGCGACCTTTCGGCTCGACCTTCCTGGTGTTCAGCGATTACATGCGGCCGCCGATCCGTCTCGCGGCACTGATGGAAGTGCCGACGATCTTCGTCTTCACGCACGACTCGATCGGCCTCGGCGAAGACGGTCCGACGCACCAGCCGGTGGAACACCTGGCCGCGCTCCGTGCCATCCCGGGGCTCGTGGTTATCCGGCCGGCCGATGCCAATGAGGCGGCGGAGGCCTGGCGGGTCATCATGGGACTGGGCCACGAACCGGTGGCGCTCGTCCTGAGCCGGCAGGATCTGCCGACGATCGACAGGGACGCCTGCGCTCCCGCTCGCGGACTGAGTCGCGGAGCCTACGTGTTGGCGGATGCGGAGGGCGGGGAGCCCGATCTTGTTTTGATCGCCAGCGGCAGCGAGGTCGCGCTGTGTCTCGAAGCCTATCAGCGGCTGACGGCGGATGGAGTCGCCGCGCGCGTCGTGAGCATGCCATCGTGGGAGTTGTTCGAGCGTCAGGACGGGGAATACCGCGACTCGGTGTTTCCGCCTTCGGTCAGAGCTCGAGTGGCGGTGGAGCAAGCGGTCCGACAGGGTTGGGAGCGCTATGTCGGAGCGAGCGGCGGTGTCTTGTGTATGGAATCGTTCGGAGCCTCGGCGCCTCTCGAGGATGTGGAGGAGCATTTCGGCTTCACCGTAGAGAACGTCGTCGCGCTCGCCAAAGCGCAGATGGCAGATCAGCAATAGCAGGGGGAGCATTCCTATGAAGTCGCGGGACGACAGCGGAACGATCCGAGAGCGACTGAGTTTCACTCTTTCCCGTGAGGATGCCGGTAAAGTCGAAGCGACGCTGGAGGAATGGCAGCGTGACGAAAAGATCCGGCGCCTCTGGGCTCGCGACGCATCGCTCTGGACCGGCCAGGACGAAGCCGATTGGTTGGGCTGGCTCTGGATAGCCCAGATCCAGCTCGATACACAGCTGGACCGCCTGCAGCGGTTCGCCGACGAGGTGACATCAGAGGGTTTCTCGAACATTTTGCTCTTGGGAATGGGCGGATCGAGTCTCTGTCCCGAAGTGCTGAAGATGACGTTTGGGAGGGTCAAGGGCTTTCCGGAGCTGCACGTCGTCGACTCGACGGACCCGGCACAGATCAGAAGTTTCGAGGAGAAAGTAGACCTGGAGAGCACGCTCTTCATCGTCGCCAGCAAGTCCGGCACGACGCTCGAATCGAGCATCCTCATGCGCTATTTCTTCGAGCGCGTCAAGGAGCGTCTGGGTGCGGCCGAGGCCGGTCTGCGATTCGTGGCGATCACTGATCCTGACTCGAAGCTGGAGCAGACCGCCGAGCGCGACGGGTTCAGCCGCGTCTTTCATGGGATGCCCAGCATCGGCGGTCGATACTCGGCTCTCTCCAATTTCGGGCTCGTGCCGGCGACGGCGATGGGCCTGGACTTGAAGCGTCTACTGGAGCGGACCTCAGAGATGGTCGAGGCTTGCGCTAGCGAGGTTCCGGTGACGCAGAACCCGGGGGCGGTGCTCGGCGTGATACTCGGCGTGTTGGGTCGGAGCGGACGTGACAAGGTGACTCTGGTCATCTCTCCGCCGATCTCGGACTTGGGCGCCTGGCTAGAGCAGTTGATCGCCGAGTCCACCGGCAAGAAGGGGGTGGCGCTCATCCCTGTGGACGGCGAGGCTATCGCCGGTCCCGACAACTACGGCGACGATCGTCTGTTCGTCTACGTCCGCCTGGCCTCCGGAGCGGATCGCGCGCAGGACTCGGCGATCGCTAACCTCGAGGCTGCAGGACATCCCGTCGTGCGCATCGATCTGCCGGACGTCTACGACCTCGGGCAAGAGTTCTTCCGGTGGGAGATCGCGACCGCTGTAGCCGGATCGGTTCTCGGCATCAATCCCTTCAATCAGCCGGATGTCGAGGCCAGCAAGGCGGCGAGTCGGGCGTTGACGAATCGCTACGAGAAAACTGGAGAGTTGCCGCAGGAGCCGACTCTCGTTACAGGGGATGGCTTATCCCTCTTCGCCAACGAACGATATGCGGCGTCGCTGACCGACACGGCCGGGGATGGTTCGGTGGAGTCCTACTTGCGCGCGCATCTCGATGCAATCCGAGCGGGCGACTATTTGGCGCTTCTCGCCTACATCGAGATGAACGAGCCGCATCGTGAAGAACTGCAGCGACTGCGCCATCGAATCAGGGATGAGCGCCGCGTCGCGACCTGTTTGGGATTCGGCCCGCGATATCTCCATTCGACCGGACAGGCGTACAAAGGCGGCCCCAACAGTGGCGTCTTTCTCCAGATAACCTGCGATGACGCTGTTGACGTGCCGGTACCTGGCCAGAAATACACATTCGGCATCGTCAAGGCGGCGCAAGCGCGTGGGGACTTCGATGTCTTGGCTGAGCGCGAGAGGCGAGCGCTGCGCGTCCACGTGGGCAGCGATGTCCAAGCGGGTCTGAAGAAACTGGCGGAGCTGGTGGATCGAGTCTTGGGTTGACCGGTTCTCGAGACGGAGGATAGCGATGCAAATCGGGATGGTCGGATTGGGCAAAATGGGCGCCAACATGGTTCGCCGTTTGATACGCGACGGGCACGAGTGCATCGTGTTCGATCTGAGCGGCGATGCCGTCCGCCAGATGGAGAGCGAAGGCGCCGCCGGCGCCGGGTCGCTCGACGATCTCGCGCGGAAACTCGCCAAGCCGCGGGCCGCCTGGGTTATGGTTCCGGCGGGTACTGCGACGGACCAGACGGTCATGGCTCTGGCCGAGCGGTTCGAGCCAGGAGACGTGATAGTCGATGGTGGCAACTCGTATTTCAAGGATGATCTGCGACGTGCCGAGGCGCTGTCGGACAAAGAGATCGAGTACGTGGATGTCGGCACGAGCGGTGGCGTTTGGGGACTCGAACGTGGCTACTGCCTGATGATCGGCGGATCGCAGAAGGCGGTCGAAAGGCTCGATCCGATCTTTCGGACCCTGAGCCCGGGTGCCGGTGAGATCGAGCGGACCGCGGGACGTGAAGGCGAGCTCGGCGCCGTCGAGCGCGGTTACCTGCACTGCGGACCCGTCGGTGCCGGGCACTTTGTGAAGATGGTCCACAACGGAATCGAGTACGGCGTCATGCAGGCGTACGCGGAGGGTTTCGATCTGCTGCGCAGCGTTGGCCGCTACGACATCGCCGTGGATGACGTCGCCGAGGTCTGGCGTCGCGGGAGCGTGGTGGCTTCCTGGTTGCTCGACCTGACGGCCGCAGCTCTGTTGAAGGACCCGGAGCTCGGTTCGTTCAGCGGCTACGTCCAGGATTCGGGTGAAGGGCGCTGGACGATCCTCACAGCGGTGGAAGAGGGAGTGCCGGCCGACGTGCTCTCCGCTTCGCTGTACGCGCGCTTCCGCTCTCGGCAGGAACATACCTTCGCAGAGAAGATTCTGTCCGCCATGCGGCACGGATTCGGCGGCCACACCGAGCCCGACAAGGCGAATTAGAGCCGTGCTTGCGACGGGCGACCGCAGAGAGCAGACGGCCCAGCCGGCCGGTCCCTGCGTCCTGGTGATCTTCGGCGCTGCCGGCGACTTGACCGAGAGTAAACTCATCCCGGCCATACTGAATCTCGCGGCCGCCCGGCTGCTGCCGGACGATTTCGCTGTCGTTGGAGTCGCTCGCCGGTCAGATGAAGAGGCCTTCCGCGAGCGATTGCAGCGCGAGGCACGCAACCAGTTGGCAGGCGAGTTTCGGCAGGAGATCTGGGAGTGGCTCGAGTCACGACTGCACCTGCTACCGGGCAATTTCGATGATCTCGAAGCTTACCGCCGGTTGTCGGGGGTGCTCTCCGATTTTGATCGCGAGCGCGGCACCGGCGGCAACTATCTGTTCTATTTATCGACACCACCCAGCTTCTTCACCGAGATCCCGCGCCGGTTGGCCGAGATCGGCTTGACCGCGGAAGGGCCGGACCAGTGGCGTCGCGTGGTCGTCGAAAAACCCTTCGGGAGGGACCTCGCATCGGCACGCCAGCTGAACCGTGAGCTGCTCGAGGTGATGAACGAGTCCCAGATCTACCGCATCGATCATTACCTGGGGAAAGAAACGGTCCAGAATATCCTGGTCTTCCGCTTCGCTAACGCGATCTTCGAACCGATCTGGAATCGCCGTTATGTCGATCACGTCCAGATCACCGTGGCCGAGCAAACGGGTGTCGGCTCCCGCGGCGGCTACTACGAGGAAGCGGGTGCGCTGCGTGACATGTTGCCCAATCACATGTTCCAGCTGATGGCGCTCATCGCCATGGAGCCACCCGTCTCGTTCGACGCCGATGCGATCCGCAACGAGAAGGGTAAGATCTTCCGCGCCGTCAAGCCGATCGCACCGGACGAGGTCCTGAGTGCGGCGGTGCGAGGGCAGTACGGCGAAGGCGAGATGCCGGATGGCGAAAAGGTTCAGGGCTACCGCCAGGAGGTCAAGGTCCCGCCCGATGCGACCACCGAGACGTACGTCGCGCTCAAGCTGATGATCGACAACTGGCGCTGGGCCGACGTGCCGTTCTTTCTGCGGACGGGGAAGCGGTTGCCGGCCCGCTACACCGAGATCGCCGTTCAGTTCAAGCGGGCGCCGTTCATCCTCTTTCGCGAGACCCCTGTCGATCATCTGGAGCCCAACTGGCTGGTGCTGCGAATTCAACCCAACGAGGGGATATCCCTGTCGTTCGGGGCCAAGATACCCGGGCCACATCTCCGGATCGGCGATGTCGAGATGGACTTCGATAACGTCGACTACTTCGATGCCACACCGACGACTGGTTACGAGACACTGCTCTACGATTGCATGAAGGGCGATGCGGGACTGTTCCAACGTGGCGACAACGCCGAGGCCGCCTGGAGCGTTGTCGCTCCGATCCTCGATGTGTGGAGCGCTCTGCCGCCGCGCGATTTCCCCAACTACGCGGCCGGATCCTGGGGACCGCAGGGGGCGGGTGAACTGTTGCGGCGTGATGGCCGCCGCTGGAGGCGACTCTGATGCGCGTGCTGGCTGGTGATATCGGTGGCACGAACGCCCGGCTCGCCGTCTTTTCGGTCGAAGGTGACCGGTTCGAGACGGAGCTGACGCAAGTATTTCCCAGCGCACGCTACTCGAGTCTGGAGGAGATCGTCGCCGAGTTCGTCTTGAGCCAGGGTGTGAGCTGCCGGACCGCTTGCTTCGGCGTGCCCGGACCGGTCAAAGACGGCCGCGCCGAAATTACCAACCTGCCCTGGGTCGTTGAAGCATCGAAGCTCGCCCGAGCTGCAGGGGTGGGCCGGGTCGCGGTGATCAACGATCTGGAGGCCCAGGCCTGGGGCATTGCGGTTTTGAAGCCGGCTGACCTGCTGGTCCTGAACG
>JASFLD010000275.1:0-6071 GCA_050118275.1 Gemmatimonadales bacterium | reverse complement strand
TGCGCCAACTGCTCACCGAAAGCGTACTCCTCGGCCTGGCCGGCGGCGCGCTGGGCATCGGGCTCGCCTACGTCGGAATCCATCTGCTCGTGCCGGCGGTCTCCGACAGCATACCCTCGATCTTGATCGGTCGCATCGGACTCGACTACATGGTTCTCGCGTTCACTTTCGTCGTCGCGGTGGGCTCCGGCTTGCTGTTCGGGGTCGCTCCAGCGCTCCGCGCCTCCGGCCGACAGATGGTGGCCGAACTGAAGGAGGGCGGTCGCGGCGGGACCGCGGGTCGATCGCGCCAGCACCTGCGCTCGGGACTGGTGGTCGGCGAGGTGTCGCTCTCGCTGGTCCTGCTGATCGGGGCGGGCCTGATGATCCAGAGCCTATGGGAGTTGCAGCACGTCGACAAAGGATTCGACCCCGCCAACATCTTCACGGCGCGTGTCTCGCTGCCACGGGTCCGCTACGATGGGAAAGACAAGGCCTGGCCGTTCTTCGAGAGCTTGCTGCGCCGCATTCGCGCGCTTCCCGGGGTGCAGACGGCGTCTTTGACGCAGATCGTCCCATTACAAGGGAACAGCTGGGAGCAAGCCATCATCCCGGAGGGCGTGGCGCCCGAGCCGGAAAACTTCGAGTCCGTGCTCTATTACATGGTAACACCCGAGCATTTCTCGACCTTCGGCATTCCGCTGTTGCGCGGACGCGGGTTCGAGGAAGGGGACCGGGATGACGCGCCGCTCGTCTGCATCATCGACGAGACGATGGCGGAGAAGTTCTGGCCCGGCGAAGATCCGATCGGGAAGCGCGTGTCGTTCGAGGAAGCGGAGGGATCGACGCGCGAGAACCCGATCCGGGTTTACCGAACGGTGGTGGGTGTGGTGAGGAACGTTCGTCACTACGAGGTCGAGTCGCCTGCCCGCATCACGGTCTACGTGCCGTTCGCGCAGACCCGCGACTCCTGGACACCCGCCATGCACATCGCGGCGAAGACGGCGGCCGATCCGCTGGCTTTGACCGAGATGGTCCGGCGCGAACTGAATGAGCTGGACCCGGAGGTACCGCTTTTCCAGATCGAGACGATGGAGGATTTCGTACGTGAGGCGCTGTCGAACACCCGGTTGGTGGGTGGACTGTTGACCGTCTTCAGCGCCATCGCGCTCATACTCTCGGCGATCGGCATCTTCGGGGTCATGTCGTTCGCGGTCGTCCAACGTCTGCGCGAGATCGGCATCCGCATGGCAGTGGGCGCCGAAGCCCACGACGTGGTGCGCATGGTGGCGGGGCAGGGCCTGAAGGTCACCCTGTTCGGCATCGCGCTCGGCCTGTTCGCGGCCTTCGCTTTGACACGCTTGCTGTCCACCATCCTGTACGAGGTGAACCCCGTCGAACCGATCATCTATGGGGCGTTCGCGGTGTTTCTGATCGTCGTGTCGCTTCTGGCGGCCTATTTGCCGGCGCGCCGCGCCACACGTGTCGATCCCGTGTCGGTGTTACGTGAAGAGTGAAGACCGTCCGCCAACCAGCGCAGCCGGTCCTGGCGCGGCGGCCGGGCGGTCGCCGGTCCCGTAAGCGGCTCTACGTCAACAAGTTACAGAAGTAGGCCGTCGCCACGCCGAGGTAGTTGCCCAGCGCGTAGCCCAGCAGCGCCAACATGATCGAGATCGGCACCAGTTCCTCGCGGTGGTAGGCGGCCGCCACCGGTGCCGAAGCCGCGCCGCCGACCGCCGAGACGCTGGAGACCGCCGCCATGCTGACGTCGACGCGGAACAGCCGTGCGCCGACGATGATGAAGACGAAGTGGACGGCGATGCAGACGAAGCCGGCGACGAGGAACCACTGGGCGCCGCCGATGTTACGCAGGTCGGCCTGCGCGCCCATCATCGTCATGTAGATGTAAGTCAGCGTCATGGCCAGCGGCATCGTCCCCGGGATCTTCCGCAGCGGGGTGGCGGAGAGTCCAATGCCGATGGTCGTGACCAGAAGTATGGCCCAGGTCCCTTCCCGCAGCACGGCCCCGACCTCGGGCAAGAAGCCGGCGAGCGTATTCGCGACGAGCATGGCGAGGAACGACCAGCCCACCAGCGTCAGTATGTCCTTGAAGTGGACCTCGTGGATCTTCTTCTCGACGTCCGCCGTGGCCTGCGCGAAGTGATCGAGCTGGGTCTGCGATACGCGACTGAAGCGATTGAACGTCTTGGCCCAGCGAGCACACGTCAGGATGATCGGGAAGTAGACCACGTAGACGAAGTTGTCGACCAGTACGACCATCCCCACCATCTCGCCCGGTGTATCCAGCGCCTCGGCGACGGCGGCCAGGTTGCCCGTTCCGCCAATCCAGCTGCCCGCCAGCGCACCGTAACCGCGCCAGGTGTCCGGCGGCACGCCGCTTCTGAACATCCAGAAGGAGATCACAGCGCCGACGACGATGCCGATGGCACCCAGGACCATCACACCGGCGCCACGCCAGGCCACCTTGAACACTTCCTTGATGTTGATGTCCAGCAGCATGAGCACGATGAACATCGGCACGGCGAACGACCGGAAGGTCGTGTAGATGGGCGTCGAACGGGGAATGACGTTCAGGTTGCTCAGGAAGATGGGCGCCAGGAAGATCCAGATGATCGCCGGCAGGATGTCGAAGACCTTCCACTTCGTCGTTTTCTCCAACCAGACGAAGAAGACGGGGATCATCGTGATCACCGTCATCACGCCGATGACATCATCGAAGAGCGGCTGCTGCTCCATCCAGCCTCCATGTGCCGAGCTTGGCTGATCCGTTCTCCCAAGACGGGGCCCGAGACTAGCACGATTCGGCCGTGCGCGAAAGTCGGCGCCATCCTACTATGGTGCTATGAGCGTCGAACGCCCTATCCGAGGAGACCAGCGATGACCGAATACCTGCCTCCGCACTACCTCAGCATCCGTCGCCGTTTCCCTGGCATCGTGGACCAACACGAGGCACTGGCTGGCGCGTGCTACGATGCCGGTCCCATCGACCCAAAGATCCGGCAGTTGGTGAAGCTGGGCATCGCCATCGGCGCCGGCAGCCAGGGCGCCGTCGCGTCGCACGTCCGTCAGGCCCTCGAGGCGGGCGCCAGCCGCGATGAGATCGAGCATGCCGCATTGCTCGCGGTACCCACCGTGGGTTTCCCCACCGCCGCCGCTGCGCTATCGTGGATCGATGAGGTGCTGGAGGCCCGCTCCAGCGATTAGCGGGCCAGCCAAGGACAACCGGTGCTTACCGGAGGGCGCCGCCTGGCGGCGTCCGCAATCCGACGCGAGTGCCATGCTGGATGATTATCTCGACGAGGCCTTTCCGCTCGGCGACGGCATCGTGGATACCGAAGCCGAGGTCGACTGCCCGTACTGCGGCGCCCCGAACGTCTTGCTCCTCGATCCCGGCAGCGGAGCCATGCAGGAGTACAGCGAGGACTGCGAAGTCTGCTGTCGGCCACTGGCAGTCCGGGTCCGCTACGTCGGTGGAGCGGCCGAGGTCTCGGTGGAGCCCGAACAGGACCTCTGAGACCAGCCCGCCAAACAGTCGACGTCACATCTGACGTGAGCGATCGTTTCGCCTCGCCTGGCGGCCGGCAGCGTCGCTTCGCTACCGCGACCCGCCGCGGGCCGGGCCGATTCCGGCGATCTGGAACATCGACCCTGTTCCGCGGGTTATTCGGGCGAAGCAGCGGTGGCTGCGGCCCTCGACGTAGTCGTGCGCCGCCGCCCAATCGCTCGAATCCTCAACGACAATCTGCGATCATGAGTGAAACAACAAACGAAGTCGCGACCCTCGCCGGCGGTTGCTTCTGGTGTCTGGAAGCGGTCTACCAGGACCTGAAGGGAGTGGAGAAGGTGGAATCGGGCTACACCGGTGGTTCGGTCGCCCATCCCACTTACGAGCAGGTGTGCTCGGGAAGCACCGGTCACGCCGAAGTCGTACGGATCAGATTCGATCCCAGCGTCGTCACGTACCGCGAGCTACTGGACGTCTTCTTCACGATCCACGACCCCACCACGCTCAACCGCCAGGGCAACGATGTGGGAACGCAGTACCGCTCGGCGATCTTCTACCACACGCCGGAGCAGAAATCGACGGCGGAGCAGGTGATCGCCGAACTGACGGAGCGCGAGCTCTGGGACGACCCCATCGTCACCGAGATCAACCCCCTCGAGGAGTACTACCCGGCCGAGGACTATCACCAGGAGTACTTCCAGCGAAATCCGAACCAGCCATACTGCGCGGTCGTGATCGCGCCGAAGGTGGCCAAGTTCCGCCGCAAGTACTTGGAGAAGCTAAAGAAGTAGTAGGGCCGTCGGAGACACGGAGGGGAAATGACGCCGCTGCTGCCGATACGAGCCGCAGCGGCGCTACCTGAAGAAGAGCGGGAGACGGGACTCGAACCCGCGACCCTCAGCTTGGAAGGCTGATGCTCTGGCCAACTGAGCTACTCCCGCGGTGGAACATCGAACGTCGAACAGGGAACATCGAATGTCCAACCGAATGACGAATGTCGATCGGCAAACATGGGGCGGGAGGGACTCGAACCCCCGACCTCTGCGATGTGAGCGCAGCGCTCTAACCAGCTGAGCTACCGCCCCGACGAACAACCCGACCGCCATCCACCACGATTACCGCAAAGCGGGCGACGGGTCTCGAACCCGCGACCTCGAGCTTGGGAAGCTCGCGCTCTACCAACTGAGCTACGCCCGCAGCCGGCTACGGCGCCTCGATGCCTGAATACTGTCCGGGGCCGGTCGCGATGACAAGACCCGACCCGCCTTTCGTCGATCGCCTCTCGCCTGACGCCGGGGCCGCTAGCCGACGAACCCCGTACTCGACAGAGAGGTGCCGGCAGGAATCGAACCTGCGTAAGAGGCTTTGCAGGCCTCCGCCTAGCCACTCGGCCACGGCACCACGTTCCTCCGTCAGTGTCGGGAGCCGGAATGTACCGACCCGCACCCTCCCGTCAACGGCCCCCGCCACCCGCTATGGCACCCAACGGTACGGCGTGCCGACCGAAATTCTCTCGACCCGCTTCGGAGACAATCACCTCCAACTCGAGATCGGTCCCCCGGGCGGCGTCCGGTACGGGCACGCTGCCCTCGAACATGCTGATCCGGCCCGCGAATCGGAGGCGCGCTTCCGACACGACCTCGCCATCCGCCTTCAGCCGGGCGACCACCTCCTTGTCGTCGGCGTCCCAGAGCCCGCCGGGCTCGATCGTACACCCGCACATCATCCGCACACGTGCCGTCACTTCCACGACCGAACTCACCGGAGCCAGAGGTTCGGGGGACAAGATCTCGACGATGAAGCCATATAACTGGAGGATGACCCCGTCACCGTCGATATCATGCCCCGGAATCAGCAATAGCTGCTTCGTCGCCGAGCGTATGGCCTGGGGATACCCCAGCGGCCCGAGCGTAGAGATATTGACGACGGTCGGCTCGCTCAACCTCAGCTCGGCCAGGAAGCCGGCGGTGCCTTCGGTATCATAAATCGTCATTCCACGAGCGTGCGGGCCCATGATCAGGTCGGTGTCACCCGTCCCGCCCTCCTGCCTGCCCTCCGCCAGCAGATCGCCGCTCTCAGCGTCGACGATCCGGATCAGCGCACCGCCCACACCGCTGCCGATGACCTTGGCGTCCCGCGCGACCGCGCGTACCATGACGCGCGTGGTCACCGCCGCGCCACCGACCTCCGCTTGCGCCATGCAGCGGGAGACCGGACCGCCCAGCAGTGCCGCGACGAGGGCCGCCGGCACGGCCGCTTGCCTCAGTATCTCAATTCTCACGCCCACCCTCGTTCCAGTTCATGATTCGGCTCGCTCAACGGCTACTGGCGACGACACTACCAGCGGATCAACGCGCTGCCCCAGGTGAAACCCGATCCGAATGCCGTGATGCAGAGCAGGTCGCCGTCCTTCACTCGACCCTCCTCCACCGCTTCGTGCACCGCGATCGGGATGCTGGCCGCAGTCGTGTTGCCGTACTTGTGGATGTTGCTGGCAACTTTGTCGTCGGACAGGCCCAGCGACTTCTGGACCGCCTGCGTGATCCGCAGGTTCGCCTGATGCGGG